>DINJ01000124.1:0-8522 GCA_002423665.1 Bacteroidetes bacterium UBA5543
AGGTCCATGATGCCGCCTTCGTTCACCAGGTCGTCGCTGGTGCTTAATATAAAACATGCGTGTGGCTGAGGGCGCTCATAAGCGTTTTTAGAACGCTCCAGTACTCCTGTTACAGGGTCAACATAATAGTGTCCCTGTGCTTTACCATCTATACCATAGCTGCTGAACAGGCCGGTATTGAACCACTGGGGTGAGTTAGGTGCGCAACCCTGGTTGAGTATGCTGTACACCAGCTCGTCGTAAAACACCTGCGCATCGTCGTTTGATGCGAAGTAGCCGTACTTTTCACCCCATCCGCGCCAGCAGTCGGCCAGGCGGTGGGCTACTTGTTTAATAGAGGTTTCCCTGCCGAGGCTGCCATCGGGCTGGGGAACACCGGCTTTACGGAAGTATTTCTGCGCCAATATATCGGTAGCTATCTGCGACCAATGTTTGGGCACTTCCACATTTGTCATTTCAAACACCTTTTCCCCGTTAGGGTTACGGATCACTGAGGTACGGTAGTCGTACTCAAACATTTCGTAAGGAGTCAGCCCGTCTTTTGTATAATGACGGGAGAAAGCTAACCCTTTACCAGACTTGTTTTTAGTTGCAGCCATGGGTATCAAATATTTTATGTTACGTAAAAGTTAATCGTTAAGAGTAAAAATCCTCGGACAACGAAAGTATCTAAAACAGCCTTTGGGGGGAAAAATAAAAACTCACCAATTGTGGAAAAACAAAGTGGATAATTCAGATAATTGATTATCAGTAGCTTTTGTCAGTCATTCCTCCCTTCATACTCTTCAACGCTTGACTTTGTACTTGTTTTTCTTTATATATAAGAAAGCCCTACAAAAATACGGTTTTTTGAAGTGATGGGAAAATAATAAACCCGCATTAACTGCGGGTTTATCAATCATTTATAAGGCTTCTACCTGGTTGCGCAGGAGGTCTTCAAATTCATCCCTTTCGCGAATCAGGAAGGCTTTTCCATCTTTTATCATCACTTCGGCGGGTTTCAGCCTTGAGTTGAAATTGCTGCTCATTTCAAAGCAATATGCCCCGGCGTTGTGGAAAACAAGTAAGTCGTTCTCCCTCACTTCATTCAACACCCTGTCCCAGGCAAATGTGTCGGTTTCGCATATATTACCTACTACGGTGTATATACGCTTTACGCCATTGGGATTGGATATGTTGCTGATTTTATGATAGGCATCATAAAACATAGGGCGTATCAGGTGGTTAAAACCTGAATTGACTCCTACGAAAACAGTAGCAGGTGTTTGTTTGATCACATTGGTCTTTACAATAAAGCTGCCTGATTCGCTCACCAGGTATTTACCGGGCTCAAACCATATCTCCAGCGGGCGGCCGTATTCTGTTTCAAATTCTTTAACGGCATCGGTCAGTTGCTTGCCCAATGTGTCTACATCCGTTTCTATTTCATCATCGCGATAAGGCACTTTAAACCCGCTGCCCAGGTCCAGGTATTCCAGGCTATCAAAGTGGCGTGCTATCTCAAACATCACCTCCAGCCCGCGCAGGAATACAGCTGCGTCTTTTATTTCGCTGCCGGTGTGCATATGCAGCCCTTTTACGTTCAGTTTGGTGGTCTTCACCACGCGCTCTATATGGCGCATCTGGTGGATGGATATACCAAACTTGCTGTCTATATGCCCCGTAGATATTTTGTAGTTGCCCCCCGCCTCTATATGAGGGTTGATGCGGATGCAGATAGGATATGAACCGCCGAATTTATGGCCAAACAACTCCAGTATAGATATGTTATCTATATTGATGTTCACGCCCAGCTCCGTACCTTGGATTATTTCATCAAAGTCAACACAGTTGGGGGTAAACAAAATATCTTTTGGCTCAAAACCGGCTTTCAACGCCAGCTTCACTTCATATATGCTCACGCAGTCTATAGACGAACCCAGGCTCTTCAGGTACTTCAGCACATTGATATTGGTCAGCGCTTTGCAGGCGTAGAATATCCTGGTGGGGTGCCCCTTGAAGGCATCCTTCAGCTTATTGTATTGCTGGGCTATCTTCTCAGCATGGTACACATAAGTGGGTGTGCCAAATTCGCGGGCGGCCGCTATCAACTGTTCATTCGTTATTGGTTCGTACATATCTTATGTATAAATAAGGGGTGCAAAAATAGAAAAACAGCAGGTTTAATGCGCTTTACCTGCTGTTTTTTTGTTGTAGCCGTTGCCGGTCTGTTTAAGTGCTAATAAAATTACATGTACTTGCATAGTAAAAGTTTTCATGCAGTCTATACCGTTCTTGACATGAGGAGCGGGTGCCTCTCCTTTCTTCTGTTATCTTGCCTTATATTAATATGTAACCTGAATGCTATTAAGTTCTGGTTAATACTGATGAAATTCCCGGTTATATAGTGATACTGACCAACTATAAAGTATTATTAACCGTCTGTCCATAACAGTCAGTCATGTGTTAAGAATTTCATAACTTTAATATACGAAAATCATCATAATACCTACGCTAACGATATGAAAAACCTGCTTAAAAATTGTTTAGTCATATTTGCGATATTGATATTAGGTCAATATCCTGCATTTGCGCAACCCAATCCCAACTTTACACCTTCCAGTACCGAGGGGTGCAACCCATTGCCTGTACAGTTCAAAAGTGCAGATAGCACCGGTACCCACCTTTGGGTATTCGATAATGGAAACCAATCAACTTTCCCAAATCCAACAGCTACTTATACCACGCCCAAAACGTACACTGTAACGCATACACATACTAAAAATGGAGTTTCCGCCAGCAAAACAGCAACTATTACAGTTCACCCTTCACCTGTAGCCAACTTTTCAGCATCAACAACGTCCGTTTGTCCGGGCACACAGGTTACTTTCGCTTTTACAGGCAGCCTGGGAGTGACCGGCCCGGCAAACTACAGTTGGGTATTTGGCAATAGCGCAACTCCGGCTGTAGGTTCCGGCTCGCCGGTCACTACTACCTACAACAACCCGGGTACTAATCACGTAACATTAACCGTTACCAACAACAAGAACTGTTTTGCATCTGTTACCAAGCAGAATTATATTACTGTCAAAGAAAAGCCGGTAATCAATTTTACTGCCAGTCCCAAAAATGAATTTTGTGCAAGTGAAACACCTCAGGTTACTTTCAACCCTGTGGTTACAGGCGGGGCTACCGGGCCATATACCTATTCCTGGCAATTAGGGGGGCCGGGAAATCCTACCAGTACCAATACTTCTCCTACACATACTTACCCGGGTCCTGCTCCGGCACAATATACAGTCAAACTGACAGTGCAGTCGAACAATGGATGCAGCGAAACGCTGACAAAAAATAACTACATAAAACTATACGACCCGCAAGCGTCATTTACTGCGCCGGCCAAGGCGTGTGTATACACTACAGTTAACTTCAACAATACATCTACACCTGCCGGGGCCGGGTTTACATGGCATTTCGGCGATGGGTCTAATCCCCAAACCGGGCAACATGGAGCGCACATGTATCATGCCCCCGGCGTTTATACCGTCAAACTCATAGTGACTGCAGGTAACTGTTTGGACACTGCTACAAAAGTTATAGAAATATTACCGCAACCTAATCCGCAAATTGTTACCAATCCTGATTCAGTATGCCCTGCTCCTCAATTGGTGTGCTACAATACTATCCCGCTTATGGCGTCGTACGATTGGAACATCGAAAACGAAAATGGTATTCAGACAAGTACAGTCCCCTCTCCTTGTGTGCTGTTCGGCAAAAACGGTTGCTGGCCAGCTGTGCTGAGAGTCGTAGACTCTAATGGCTGCAAAGACACAGTACTGCATACTTTAGTTATTCATGAGCTTAATATCGTTACTAAAGTTAATAACAAACAGACGCCCTATCCCGAATATTCAGACTCCGGTTGTGTGCCATTCCAGGCGGCATTTACGGTGGGTATTTTAAAGGGAGATCCTCTGCTTTATCCTTGCAGCGATACCAGCCGGATTTATCCCTATGGAATAAAGAAAGTAAAATGGAAATTCGGGAATGGTGATTCTTCTTCTTCATTATATCCTGTATACACCTATACTGATAGCGGCCATTTTAAAGTAACCGTGGAAGTAGAAACGAATAATGGATGTGTCATCCGCGATAGTTTGAGGGTGAAAGCCGGTTACAAACCTATAATAGACTCAATATTTATTTCCGATACAGTAATATGCCCCAAGAGTTGGGTGAATTTTATTGCGCATGTTCGAGGGTATGATACCTTGGTTTACCGTTGGGATTTCGGCGATTACACTATACGTACACGAGCAAGGGATTCCACATACAATCATTATTATAAAGGAGGGCCGCCATGTATTGATACACATGTTATCAAACTGGTTGCTTATCATAAAGGTTGTAAGTCCGACACCTTTATATCCAATGACACTATTAATTCCAATAAGAGTAAGAGATATAAGAATGTAGTGATGCTACCACCGTGTGCCGAGTTTGAATGGGAAATTGATACTTGTTCAAAACCGCTTACGGTACACTTCTATAACAGGTCTAAAGGTGATTCTTCATGGGTATGGCATTTTGGTGATAATACTACATCTACGGATAGAAACCCGGTACATACTTATGCAACTAAGGGTTATTATACTGTAAAGCTAATTGTGCATAACGACAGTACGAACTGCTACGACACCATGTCGAAACGGGTATTCTTCGGAGATAATTCGCCGGATGTCATTGCAAATAAAACAACTCTTTGTTCCGGAGATTCGGTTAACTTCTGGGCTTACCAAACCGGAGATTCAAGCGATGCAATCTTCTTCTGGTATATTGACAGTGTATTCGTCGCCTCTCATCAGGATGCCCTGACATATACTTTCAGTAACCCGGGTGTGTATACTGTAACAGTAACAGCGTACAACCTTAAAACAAAATGTACGGACACTGTTACGAAGACGGACTGGATAACTGTAGGCGGCCCTACAGCAGGGTTTACCTCTGCTGAAACGCATGTTTGCCGGCCGGATACCATGTATTTTAATGATACATCTTTTGCAGGAGAAGGAACATCTCTCGTGAGAAGAAAGTGGTTCTTTGGTACTTCATTGGGCGATACAGTAAGTACAGCCAACAACTCTATATCAAAATATTATGACACATCGGGAGATTTTGATGTAAGCCTTATTGTAACAGATAATTTGGGTTGCACGGATACGGTGTACAATCCATTATACGCTCATGTGTTAAAGCCGATTGCGGCATTTTCTGTCAGTTCGCCGGCTTGTGTTGGCGGAGAGGTTACATTTACCAATGGTTCTGCGAATGCAGTGAAGTCGGTTTGGATATTTGGTGACGGTGGTATCGATACAGTCAGCAGGGATTNNAGTCTTTGGGTGTATTCAACAGCCAGTTGATAGTCACCGATTCGCTCGGCTGTAAAGACACTTCGGATATTGTTCCGGTTACCACTACTAAGCCCATTGCCGATTTTACAGTTTCTGATTCTATTACAGTTTGCGCTCCGTTGATAGTTAATTTTGACGGACGGCCTTCAATAAGAGAAAGAAATTATGAGTGGCATTTTGATGATGGTTCTACACCCGGTACCAGAAACACGCATACCGTTGTGTACAACGATCCGAAAGAATACAAAGTGAAACTGATAGTGCGCGATAGCCTGGGTTGTAAGGACAGTATTGTAAAACCCGTACGGGTATTGGGTTATGCAGGTGCCTTTACCTATTCGCCGGTGGAAGGGTGTGTACCTCTTACCGTTAATTTTACCTGCCATGTTATGGGTAATATTCCTACCATCATATGGGACTTTGGTGATGGTAATTCCTTGTTGGGTAATTATCTGCAGCCTAATGTTTCTTACACTTATACAAAACCGGGTAGGTTCCTCCCTCGTATGATTTTCAATAATGGATTGGGTTGCCAGGTGGGTAGTGACGGGGTAGATACCATATTAGCCGATGACGCAATTGCAGACTTTGAAACAGGCCCTGCCTGTGAATATTCCATAGTAGATTTCATAAATAAATCGATAGGTGTAATCAGGCCACTTACTTTAAGCCATTGGACTTTCCATGATGGGAGCTTTAGTGCCCTGTCTAATCCTAAACGTAAATATGGTGCGCCGGGAGATTATCCGGTAAAATTGTATGTAAAAAACGCAAACGGCTGCGAAGACTCCATCGTAAAAAATATTACCATCAACAAACCAATAGAAGTAAACGCCGGTGGAGATACTATAATATGTGTAAGTGATTCAGCGCAATTAATGCCGTCGGGCGGTGTTTCCTACATATGGTCGCCGGGGGCAACGCTTAGCTGTACTTCGTGCACTAATCCATTTGCATTCCCTAAGGTGAAAACTCTTTATACTGTCATCAGTACTGATATTAACGGATGCCATGATACAGCTACTGCAGAGGTAGACCTGAAAACACATGTGCAGAGTATTGTAGGTGATGGTGGAGAGATATGTGAGGGCGAGAGCTTTACATTAAGTGTTACGGGTGCGCGTTCTTATGTATGGTCGCCGCCTGCTGCCCTGGATGACTATAAGAGCGCTAACCCCAAAGCCTCTCCTTCGACAACAACCAAGTACACGGTTGTGGCGTACGAAGGCAGCTGTATACCTGACACAAGTGATGTACAGTTGACCGTACATCCTAAACCCACTGTTGCAGTACGTGGCGAACAAACAATTGTGGCTGGTACCAGTGCAGACTTGTTGGCATCGGGCCAGCACATCGCACGGTTCTTATGGTCGCCGTCAGCAACATTGTCTTGCGAAACATGTTCCAACCCCATAGCATCGCCATACAAAACAACTACATATACCGTTAGGGTTTTCACGAAGTTTGACTGTGTGGACTCTGCGTCAGTTAAGATATCAGTGCTGTGCGATAAAAGCCAGTTGTTCGTGCCTAATACCTTTACACCCAATGGTGATGGTATNNAACGATATATTTATGGTGCGTGGTACGGGTATTACCAGGCTGCAGTCTTTCAGGGTGTATAACCGTTGGGGACAGGTGATGTTTGAACGAGCAAATGTTGACGTAAATGATAAGGCTAACGGCTGGGATGGCAATTTCAACGGGGCGCAGCTGCCGCCTGATGTATATGTATGGACAGTAGAGGCTTTCTGCGAGAACGGTGACCTGTTGAAACTGAAAGGTGATGTAACCATAATCCGTTAACCCAAAGACGAAGAAAGAAACATGAAGAAGATTCTGAAAAAGGCAGGTTGTGTATTAATGATATTAAGCGCTCAATACGCCCAGGGGCAGGATATACACTTTTCGCAGTTTTACGAAACATCTATTCTGCGCAACCCCGCCCTCACCGGCATATTCACCGGCGATTATAAAGTGGGTGTAGTGTACCGTAACCAGTGGAGCAGTATCAGCAAACCTTTTCAAACAGCTGTTGTCAACGCGGAAACACGCATACCCGTGCGCGGCGAGGCCAACGACTTTGTGAGCGTAGGCCTGCTGGCTTACTACGATAAGGCAGGTAGTATCGCATTGCAAACAACCAGCTTGTACCCTGCTATNNTTACAGGTGGCTTCATCCAGCGCAGTTTCGACCCGGCTAAGGCCACATTCGACAACCAGTTTCAGAATGGCGAGTATGACCCGGCGAATCCTACCGGAGAAGTATTGCCTGACCCTAATTTTACACAATGGGATATTGGTTCCGGCATCAGCCTCAACGGCACTACAGGGCAGGACAATAATGTGAGCTATGTGGTGGGAGTTTCAGGCTACCACTTTTCGCGCCCCAAATATTCTTTTTACAGCGACAGGAATATCAATATCGGCATACGTTGGAATGCTAATGCGGGTGTTAGTGTGCAGGCCAGCGAGGTATTCAGCTACCAGTTGCACGCCAACTTTATGCAGCAAGGCACATATACAGAAATAATCGGTGGTGGGTTGATTGGCTGGAACAAGATGCCGCCCAGTTCTACAGCAGTGTTGTTTTCTATTTACGGGGGTATCTTTTACCGTGTAGGCGATGCGCTTATACCTGTTGTGAAAGTCCGTTACAAAGACTTGTCGGTAGGTGTGAGCTATGATACCAATGTATCGAAGCTAACGAATGCCAGCAACCTGCGCGGCGGTTTCGAACTGAGCCTGTCCAAGACCGGGCTCTTCCGCGACCCGATGTATGAAAAAAGCCGTACCCTCTGCCCGCATTTTTATTAATCAACTCGTTCAGATAAAAACACCCGCGAAAATCCGCGGGTGTTTTATTATTAGCTTATTAATAGGCTGATTAGTAACCCATGCCCATACCGCCCGGCATTCCGCNNGGCGATAGACGCTGCATTTTCCAATGCTACGCGGCCTACCTTAGTTGGGTCTATTACACCCGCAGCCATCATGTTCTCATATACTTCTGTACGTGCGTTGAAACCGAAATCACCTTTACCTTCTTTCACTTTCTGTACCACTACAGAACCTTCGATACCGGCGTTCTCAACGATAGTACGCAGCGGCGCTTCCAGCGAGCGGCGGATG
>DINJ01000124.1:8738-9006 GCA_002423665.1 Bacteroidetes bacterium UBA5543
GCAGTTTTTCGCGGTCGTAGTCGCTGGTAGTAGTTTCTATCTGAGATTTGATTTGGTTTACGCGCATATCGATATTCTCTTTAGCGCCTTTACCACCTACTATTGTAGTGTTGTCTTTATCCAGTGTTACGCTCTCGGCCTGGCCCAGGTACTGGATAGTTGCATTCTCCAGTTTGTAACCCTGCTCTTCGCTGATAACAGTACCGCCTGTCAGTACAGCTATGTCCTGCAGCATTTCTTTACGACGGTCGCCAAAGCCCGGAGCTTT
>DINJ01000124.1:9198-10043 GCA_002423665.1 Bacteroidetes bacterium UBA5543
TATACCACGCTTCAGATCCATGGGGTTAGCACCAGCAGCTACGTTCTTCAGCCCTTCGCTGATGATAGACTGTGCCAGTACAGTAGCGGTAGTAGTACCATCACCTGCTACGTCAGCGGTTTTAGAAGCTACTTCTTTCACCATCTGTGCGCCCATGTTCTCAATAGCGTCTTCCAGTTCTATTTCTTTAGCTACCGATACACCATCTTTGGACACTGCGGGAGCACCGAATTTTTTCTCAATCACTACATTGCGGCCTTTGGGTCCCAATGTCACTTTCACGGCGTTGGCCAATGCATCAACACCTGCTTTCATCTTGTTGCGCGCGTTGGTATTGAAAAATAATTGCTTTGACATAATCTATTCAGTTTTACTGTTTACGAATTTGTATTAATAATTTTCCCTATTCAGGAGGTATTATATTACAGCCAGGATATCGCTCTCACGCATGATGAGGAAATCGCTGCCTTCCAGAGAAATCTCGGTACCTGCGTATTTGCCATACAGTACAGTGTCACCCGCTTTTACAGTCATAGGCTCGTCTTTTTTGCCCGGGCCTGCTGCCACTACTACACCACGCTGTGGTTTTNNACCCTGTCATGAAGGGGAGTAATGTTTACTTTCTTAGCCATAGTTTATTAATATTTAAATATTTATTGATTAAGTTTCATTCCCTACTTAACATCTATTGTGCCATTTGGCGGGGGAGGGCAAAGTTGCGCCATTTTTTCAGCAATACCATATATTTTTTACTAATAACTGCATTTTTTGTCAGGTAAATTTTTTCAGTCTGCCAATCAAATTGACAGGGGTGTTTCCCCTTATCTTTATCGCAAAAAAGGAAC
>DINJ01000124.1:10062-10337 GCA_002423665.1 Bacteroidetes bacterium UBA5543
TAACAGGCGCCCGACTTTACACTGCGGGACACGGAAAAGAACAAAGTGACCCTGAGCGAACAGCGGGGCAAGAATGTATTGCTCCTGTTTTACCCCCTGGCATTTACCAGCACCTGCACCAAAGAGTTGTGCGGGGTAAGGGACAACCTGGCTTTTTATAACAATGCCAACGCACAGGTGTATGGCATATCTGTCGATTCGCTGTTTGCCAACGGCAAGTTTAAAGAAGAACAGAACCTGAACTTCCCCCTGCTGAGCGATTTTAATAAGGAAGC
>DINJ01000124.1:10577-10706 GCA_002423665.1 Bacteroidetes bacterium UBA5543
CTAAGTGTTGCCGGAGGGTTGCCATTTTCGGCCTGATTTTTTTCCTGTGGGAGTGTCCTGCGCGAGTGTTCCACCCCCGTTCCCGCACGTGCGGGATCACCCCCGCTCCCGATCCCGATAGCTATCGGG
>DINJ01000140.1:0-10331 GCA_002423665.1 Bacteroidetes bacterium UBA5543
CATACTGTTCACCGGTATAAAGGGCAACATTTGTGACCAGTGTATAGAGAATGCTCATGCGCTGCTGCTGGAGGCTACGGGCGAAAAAGAGCCTCAGCCCAAAGGCAAGCAACCGGCAGACATCAATAAGAACAAGATATTCAAGCCCAGGGAGATCAAAGAATTCCTGGACAGGTATGTGATAGGCCAGCACGATGCCAAAAAGGTGCTGAGCGTGGCCATCTACAACCACTACAAGCGGCTGAGCATGCCCCAGCAGGATGATGTGGAGATAGAAAAATCGAACATCATGATGGTGGGCGAAACGGGCACAGGTAAAACGCTGCTTGCTAAAACAATAGCGCGACTGCTGCAGGTGCCGTTTGCCATAGTAGATGCTACGGTATTTACAGAGGCCGGCTATGTGGGCGAGGATGTAGAGAGCATACTGAGCAGGCTGCTGCAGGCCAGTAATTACGATGTGGCTGCTGCTGAGCGCGGTATAGTGTACATAGACGAGATAGACAAAACGGGCCGCAAGGGTGATAATCCCNNAACATACTGTTTATATGCGGTGGTGCGTTTGAGGGTATAGACAAGATGATAGCCCGCCGGGTGCAAACCAGCGCTATAGGCTATACGGCCATAAAGGCCAGCAAGGATATAGACCGAGCCAACCTGCTGCAGTATGTGAATGCGCAAGACTTGAGAACCTTTGGCCTGATACCGGAGCTACTGGGGAGGCTACCTGTGGTGACTTACCTGAACCCGCTGGACGAATCTTCGCTGAAGNNTTGTGCTGACGCTGGAATATGCGCGCCAGATGATAGAACACAGCAAACTGGAATCAATTAAAAAAGCTGCCTAAAAGGCAATAACCAATAAGATAAGGATGGAAGAAGTAATCAATCAACTGAAGACAGAGGTGGGCCTCACCGAAGAGCAGGCTGTAAAGGCTATGAAGGTGCTGAAGGGTTTCCTGGATAAGAAGGTGCCACCAATGTTCAGCGGGGTGGTAGATAAGTTCTCCTCCGGACTCAAGGAGATGGAGGATGATGTGCTGGGTTAATTGGGTAATTAGTTAATTGGTTAACTGGTCAAATGGGAGTTTAGTACCTGTTGGGGGGTAATGTGGTGAAGCGATAATGTGGCAATGTGATAATGCTCCGGGAATGCTGGCGTGGTTTCTGATTGGCCTATTAATTGCCAAATTGACTAATCACCCAATCGCCCAGTTACCCAATCATCCAGTTGCCTAATCACCCAATTAACTAATTAACCAGTTACCCGATTAACTAACCACCAAATTAACTTTTACACAGGGGTAGAAAAAAAATTTCCATTCGGATATCTGAAATGAAAATTTACTTACCTTTGCCGTCCAAATTTAGAATACCATGCCGAAAATGAAGACGCACTCACGTGCAAAAAAGACGTTCAGGGTTACAGGTACAGGCAAGATACGCAGGTACAAAGCGTTCAAGAGCCACCTGCTGACTAAGAAGTCGAAGTCGCGTAAGCGCCACCTTCGCATTCACGGCCTGGTGCACCCTGCCAACATGCGCCTTGTAAAGCGTATGCTGCTTATGGGTTCTTAAGCACCTGCCGAAAAGAGAAGTAATAGTAAGTAACAAGATTTAGCAAAATAACCGCCTGGCATATAAGGTGCCGGGCAACAAAATAAAAGTTTATGCCACGTTCCGTAAATGCCGTTGCATCACGCGCGAGAAGGAAAAAAATACTGAAGCAGGCCAAGGGTTACTATGGCAAGCGTAAAAATGTGTATACCGTCGCGAAAAACGTGATGGAGAAGGGTCTTACGTACAAGTTCGTAGGCCGTAAGCTGAAAAAGCGTGAGTACCGCAGCCTGTGGATAGTGCGTATCAACGCAGCTGTTCGCGAAGAAGGCCTGAGCTACTCTCAGTTCATGCACAAGCTGAGCGAGAAAGGTATCGACCTGAACCGCAAAGTACTGGCTGACCTGGCTATGAACGAGCCTGAGTCTTTCAAAAAGCTGGTTGCCGAAGTAAAATAGAGTTTCATAATGTTTTATTATATAAGCCGCTGTCTGCTGATAGCGGCTTTATTTATTCATAATAATCCATGAACAAGGCTTTATACATTATATTATTTACAACATACTTGTTTATTTCCTGCAGGAACGAGGTTGAGAAGGAGCAGAAAACTCAGTTCAATCTCCAGGCCGGCGATATCTTGTTCCAGGACCTGGACTGTGGTGCCGCTTGCGATGCTATTGAATCTGTAACAGAGGGTGTGAATGGCATGGATTTTTCGCATTGCGGTATTGTAGCAGAAATTGATGGCGAGCTGAAAGTGATAGAAGCCTATGGTTCGGTACAGGCGATATCCATAGATACTTTCCTGGCAAGAAGTAAAGACAGTGCAGGCAGGACCAAAGTGGTGGTTGGCAGGCTGAAAGACAACAATGGCCTGGCAGAAAAGAGTGCTGAAATAGCTGAAACCTACCTGGGCAAGGCTTACGACAAAGCCTTTATATTAGATGATGATGCCTATTATTGCTCAGAACTGGTATATGAATGCTACAAAGCTGCTAATGGCGGTACTGCCTACTTCCCGCTGAATGTTATGACCTTTAAAGAGCCATATACTGATAGTTTTATGCCGTTCTGGACGGAATATTATCATAAATTGGGCACAGAAATACCTGAAGGCGATTCGGGTATAAATCCGGGTGCTATATCGAGAAGTGCCTACCTGGAAATAATAGAACTCAACAAACAATAGGGCCAATCTGTATTATAGGGATGATTTTCAGGAATTCCTGCCTGGCATTTATTATCAGCACAGTGTGTACATCCTGCAATTGGGGTGGATATGATGATGTGCAGGAATGGCATGAAGAAACCAAGGAGTTGATTATCGAACAGTCTGAACTGGTAGCGGACAGTATCAGTGAGATAATGGAGCCGACCGGCAGTACAGAGCGACAATACTATTATAACAACAGACTTTACCGGATAGAAATAATCTCGCCTGAAGGTGTGATAGAACACCTGGTACAATATGCAGAGGATAGTGATTTTGCTTATTGTACGGAATATTGCTCGCACGGCTACAAGACTTACGAGGGCATAGAGTTTCAGCACAAACCCTATGGTATAGCCACATGGTATAATTGCGACAACGGAAAAATAACCGAGCAGGGTGTCCGTTACAAATTCAGGAAAATAGGTGTGTGGAAAATCTATGACGGCAATGGCAACCCTGTAGAAGAAATTACTTACGACAAGAAAGTACCGTTGAAGTCTTACCCCCGCATCAAAGAGTAGTTATTCCATAAAATGGCTGCTATACTTCAACGATGTACTTATTGATGCCTTTTCGCCCTTATTAAAAATTCCATACAAAGCACTGCCACTACCCGTCATAGATGCATACACAGCCCCTTGTTCATACAATTGTTTTTTAATGCTGAGCAACCCGGGATGCTGCATAAATACGGGGTCTTCAAAATCGTTGCTGATATTGCCTTTCCATTGGTCAACAGGTAACTCAGGCAGTTTTCTCAGGTCAAATACCGGTTTTCGGGGTGTTATCATGCCAAAGGCCGCTTTTGTAGATATATGTACCTCGGGACAAATGATTTGTATACCGTATGACGATAAATCAATCAATGGCAAGGCAGACATTTGCTCACCGCGCCCGGTTGCGTATTGCGGTGTATTATAAATAAAGAATGGGCAATCGCTGCCTAACTGCAAAGCCATATCCGCAAGTGCGTCGTCCGGCAGTTCCAGTCTGCAGAAATCATTCAACAGTTTCAGCATAAAGGAACCATCAGCAGAGCCACCACCCAGCCCTGCACCCATGGGTATATGCTTAAGCAAGTATATATCCAACGGTTGCACTTTGGCGGGGAAACGCTTTTTCATCAATGCATAAGCCTTCCATACCAGGTTATGCTCCACCTCGCCGGCTATCGTTTTGCCATTGATGTGCAACTTTGTATCGGCACCTTTAGTCGACACAATTTCCAGTGCGTCGTGTAAGCCCTTTACGGGATAAAACACCGTTTCCAGGTCGTGGTAACCATCGCTGCGGCGGTTAGTGATATATAACCCTAAATTTATCTTACCGTTGGGGAAACTGATCATAAGCGCAAATAACAAAACCGATGCATAAAATTATCTGTATTTTTGGTAACCATGCACTAATGGAACATAAGGATATATGAAAGAAGTCATCAGCCTTAAGAACGTCAAGAAGAGTTATTACCTCGGTAAGCAGGAATTGCCCGTATTAATGGGCATAGACCTTACCGTTATGAACAACGAATATATTTCGCTGATGGGGCCTTCAGGTTCCGGCAAGTCCACACTTATGAATATAATAGGATGCCTGGACACATTATCGGAGGGAACCTACGTATTGAATGGCAAGGACGTGAGTAAAATGACGGATGATGAACTGGCGGATGTGCGAAATGTGGAAATAGGCTTCGTGTTCCAGCAATTCAACTTGTTGCCCAGGTTGACAGCATGGGAAAATGTAGCGTTGCCGCTGATATATGCCGGTATAACTAAAAAGGACAGGGAAGACCGTGCAAAGGCCATGCTGGAGCGTGTAGGACTGGGAGACCGCTCGCACCACAAACCCAACGAGCTGTCGGGCGGACAAAGCCAGCGCGTGGCCATAGCCAGGGCGTTAATCAACAACCCCTCGATAATATTGGCGGATGAACCCACCGGTAACCTGGATACCAAAACATCGGAAGAAATAATGGAACTCTTCGGGCAGATACATGAGCAGGGCAATACCGTGATGCTGGTAACGCATGAAGAAGACATTGCGAACTTCACCAAACGAATAGTGAGAATAAGGGATGGCGTGGTTGAGAGCGATACCACCCGTGCATCCAAAGGGGGAGCTATCTCCCAGAAAATGATCAATAGTTAACAGTAAAAAACAAAGCCCCTTTAGGGGCAGGGGTATGGCATTTAAGATATATACTAAGACAGGAGATAAAGGCAGCACCAGCCTGATAGGTGGCGTGCGTGTGCCTAAAAATCATATTCGCATAGAGAGTTACGGCACGGTAGATGAATTGAACTCTTACCTGGGTATGGTGCGCGATATGACGCAGGATGTAATAGTGAACGAATGGCTGCGCGAGATACAGGACAGGTTATTTACTATAGGGTCTGTTTTAGCAACAGACCCCGGTAAAGAAGTAAAAATGAAACTGCCCGATATACATGATACTGATGTGATATGGCTGGAGCAGAAAATAGACGAGATGAACGAAACCCTGCCCGAAATGCGCTCGTTCATACTGCCGGGTGGACAACTGGCTGCATCTACCACGCATGTGGCACGTTGCGTATGCCGCCGTGCCGAAAGAATATGTGTAGGCATGCAACAACAGGAAGAAGTAGTTCCTGAAATTATTGTACGTTACCTGAACAGACTATCAGATTTCCTGTTTGTGCTGGCACGTCATATATCCCATATCAATGGTGTAGAGGATACACCATGGAGGGCAAGGATATAAGCGGGTTTGCACATATCCTCTACAAAAAATGAACTATGCATAGAATATCGGTAATACTTGCAATACTGTGCTTGATAAGTTGCAACAGCAAAATCAATGAGCCAAGTAAACTGGACAAAATAGAATGGGTGCTGGGTTTTTGGGAAATGGTTTCGCCTGAGGGTAAAGTAACCGAATCGTGGATACGTACTAACGACAGTGTTTATTCAGGAATAGGCAAGTACACGGATACTGCCGGGCAAACATTGACCACGGAAGAAATAAGCATTGTATTAAGAAATGGGAAGCTGCTGTATATACCACTGGTTAGCGGCCAGAACGACGGGCAACCCGTAATATTCAGTGAAGTAACTTTCTCTGATACAATGGTGACTTTTGAGAACAACAACCATGACTTCCCGCAAAGAATTGTATATGTAAAGCAAGGCGAAGGGAAAATGCTGGCCTATATAGAAGGTGAAATGAACGGCGAACCTGCCAGGCTGGAATATCCATATACGCGACACTAAGCTGCTACAGGCTTGTACATCTTGTGCAACAGATGATAAAGCTCAGGGTATTGCTGCTGAAACAGCTGAGGCTGCTTGAAATAGTACTCTGAAATCACGGCGAAAAATTCGGCCTCATTTGTAGCCCCGTACGGATTGATATCAGTATACCCCTCTTTTATAGCGCGAATATATGTCTGCATATAGCTGCGCCATTCTTTTGAGCTGCTCTTGTCCAGCAGGTATTGTGGCACACCATCAATAGCACCATCCGCCTTGTCTACCAGGTGTGCAAATTCATGGATGGCTGTGTTATGCATATTGTCGGGATAAATAAACCCGGCCCTGAGTGCGGGTTGGGATAATATCATCTGCCTGTGTAGCACGCCCTCTCCTACCAGGCCCAGCACATCACGTCCCGGGCCATCGATGTCATACTGCCGGTTAAAGGTGTCGCTGTACAGGAGTATTTCATTCAGGTTGTAATATCGCCAGTCGGCATGGCCGAAAAGTGGAATTATTGCAGCTGCTGCAATAAACACACGGTCTATATCATGTACTGTAACCCCATCCACCCCTGTTATTTTCGTCCTGGACAAGAAATCGCGCATCCTTTCTTCAAACTTTGCTTTTTCTTCGTGTGAAAGGGCAACATAAAACGGAACATAATTGTATAAAAGAAAACTGGTAACCTGTGGCAGCCGATATGCAGCAAGTTTCGCCTTCTTTTTTCTACCACGCAGGTATAGAAAAACAAGGAGGATGGCAACAGACAATAAAATGATTATGCCCTTTAATAACATATACCAAATCTAAGATTAAGAAAAATAACCCCCGGTATACAATCATAGACAAAATATATTCAGCACCAAAAGAAGAAGGGCTGCCCAGTTGAGCAGTCCTTCCTGTGAATTTTATTGACTGAGTGTTAATTACGCTTCGTCAGAATTTACCAACTCATTCACAAACTTAGCAACCGCTGCTATACGTGCGTGGTTCAGAGCATAGTGGATGAATTTACCATCACGCTCAGTAATCACGATGTTAGCACGACGCAAAATCGCCAGGTGCTGAGAAGCAACTGACTGCTCCAAACGCAACTTTACGTAGATGTCTGTAACATTCATACGCTTGTTCTCTTCCAGCAACTTGACTATTTGCTGGCGCAATTTGTGGTTGATCGCCCTCAAAGTCATAGCTGCGTTTTTCACTGCCATGTAATCCAGCTTAATTTGTTCGTTTGAACCTTCATCTTTACGAATAACCAGCGTGTTGGCTGACATAGTCGTTTCCATCTACATTAAAATTTAACTAATGAATAATAAGAATTAATACGATTTAATATATAATATAGGAATACTATATGTATACTAATGGACTGCAAACATACACCAAATGCAAATATGAAACAACAATATATTCATAGATTCTGTTAAACCACAGTTAAAATGAATTTATTGAATAATACAATGTAACTTCAACTAACTGACATTCTTTGGTTTATGCGTATAAACCTGTTTTAAATAAAAAGGCTCGGCATTAGCTAAACTGACAATTCTATTACAATTGAATTCATCAAATGCATATGCGGCCCATGCTACAAAATCAGGTTGTTTAGTATCGTTGGCTATAATATCCCTACCGTTAAAGCTATCAATGATCATCTCATCTATGTGCCCTGTTAAACAGATTTTTCCCTTTAGAGTAGCGGTGAGTTTCGCAATGTCAATAGCATTGATATGCTGTGGTTCGCATAAGATATTCAGTTCTTTGTCATACACAGCTATGAAATACTCTCCTTCTCGTGCCTGTAAAACAGACATATATACAGTGGCATTGCTATTTGTGTCTGCTATCGCAGCAAGGTTGAGCATCAGCAACCTGTTGTGCATCATAAGCGGTTTCTCTGTAGCATAACAATACCCCTTGGCTGTAGCCAGACCTATCCTGAGCCCCGTATAGGAACCCGGCCCGCCATTTACACAAAATGCAGCAATATCAGGGATACCTATGTTGTTATCTGCCAGTAGCCCATCAATATCATTGTTAATGGTAGCCGCATGATTACGGGCGTTGGTTTGCTCCCTGATAGCAAGAAGCTTACCGTCTTTGGCCAGCGCCAGAATTCCAATTTCGGAAGAAGTATCTATATGTAAAATATATGCCATAAAAAGAAAGCAAATGTACTACACCTGCGCGAGTGGCGAAAATCAGTTCTTTCGTGTAGGTTTGCAACTATGGAAAAGAAAGTAATACGCACAGATAACGCACCAGCACCAATAGGGCCATACAACCAGGCCATACAATACGGTGATATGTTGTTTGTATCAGGACAGATTGCGATAAACCCGGCAAGCGGAGAACTGGTTCAAGGAGATATACAACTGGAAACCAGGCAGGTGATGGAAAACCTGAAAGCCGTGTTGGCGGAAGCAGGTATGGATTTCAGTAACGTGATTAAGTCAACCATCTTCCTGATGGATATGGGGCAATTTGCATTGGTAAATGAAGTGTACGGGTATTACTTTACAGATAATCCGCCCGCCCGTGAAACTGTACAGGTAGCCGGCTTGCCCAAAGGCGTAAACGTGGAAATAAGCGTTGTGGCTGGCCGATAATAACTTTTAAGGCTCAAAGCCCTCAAAGTATTGATAATACTGCTTTCCACACATTGTTAAAACCCCTGATATTCCTTGCTGATACAGGGGTTTTTCGCTATATTTGCAAGGTTATAGTCAACCTGACGCATAAGTCAGAAACGGCATGTATTATTGCTGCCGTCAACTAACCATTTTGGGGCCTGAAACGCCTCTTGTTCAACAAACATATGAGTACAGAAAATACTGCTGTTAACACACCCACTCCTACCGGCTACGATGCCGCGAGTATTCAGGTTTTAGAAGGTCTTGAGGCTGTGCGCAAGCGCCCGGCCATGTATATAGGCGATATTGGCGTAAAAGGTTTGCACCACCTTGTATACGAAGTAGTGGATAACTCAATAGATGAGGCCCTGGCCGGCCACTGTAAAAATATAGTTGTCAGCATACACGAGGACAATTCAATCAGTGTTCAGGATGATGGCCGAGGTATACCCACAGGTATACACCCAAAAGAAGGACGAAGCGCACTTGAAGTTGTAATGACAGTGTTGCACGCTGGTGGCAAATTTGATAAGGATTCTTATAAGGTTTCAGGGGGATTGCATGGTGTTGGTGTCAGTTGCGTAAACGCGCTCAGTAGCCATATGCATACTACCGTTCACCGCGAGGGTAAAATATTTGAGCAAGAGTACGAAAAGGGTATACCGATGTATTCGGTGCGTGAAATAGGCACCAGCGATATAAGAGGTACACACCAGCACTTCTGGCCTGATAATACCATTTTCAAAGAAACTACATACAACAGAGAGATATTGGCCGGGCGCTTGCGCGAGCTGGCATACCTGAATAAAGGCATCCATATAACACTGGTGGATAAGCGTGAGCAGGATGATAACGGGAATGATCAAAAAGAAATATTCTATAGCGAAGGTGGTATTATAGAATTTGTGCAAATGCTGGACGAGTCAGCCAAGCGCAGCCCATTATTATCAACGCCGGTATACGTAGAATCTCACGACCCTGAAACTAACGTAGCTGTAGAGGTAGCGATGAATTACAATACGTCCTACAATGAGCATATATTTTCTTACGTAAATAACATCAACACGATTGAAGGGGGTACTCACGTTGCCGGTTTCCGCAGGTCTATCACCCGTGTATTCAAATCTTACGGAGATAAAAACAAATTGTTTGAAAGGGCAAAAGTTGAANNCGCGAGGGGTTGAGCGCAATAATATCAGTAAAAGTACCTGAGCCACAGTTTGAAGGCCAGACAAAAACCAAGCTTGGCAACAACGAGGTAATGGGTGTAGTAGACGTGTCCGTAAGCCGTGTGCTGGAAGCCTACCTGGAAGAAAATCCCAAGCAGGCCAAACTCATCATTGACAAGGTAATTATAGCAGCACAGGCACGAGCAGCAGCCCGTAAAGCGCGCGAACTGGTGCAACGTAAGAGTGTACTGTCAGGTGGTGGTATGCCCGGCAAACTGGCTGACTGTTCGGACAAAGACCCTGAACGTTGCGAACTGTACCTGGTAGAGGGTGACTCGGCCGGCGGAACAGCCAAGCAGGGCCGCGACCGTAGCTACCAGGCGATACTACCGCTCAGGGGTAAAATACTGAACGTTGAAAAAGCACAGGAGCATAAAATTTACGAGAACGAGGAGATTAAAAATATGTTCACTGCGCTGGGCGTATCAGTAGGCACTGAAGAAGACCCCAAAGCTCTGAA
>DINJ01000140.1:10345-10529 GCA_002423665.1 Bacteroidetes bacterium UBA5543
GGAGAAATGAACGCCGAGCAGCTATGGGAAACAACAATGAACCCCGATACCAGGCAGATGAAGCAAGTAACTATTGAAAGTGCTGCCGAAGCTGACCGGGTATTCTCAATGCTGATGGGCGATGAAGTGGCCCCACGCAGGGAATTTATTGAGAGTCATGCCAAATACGCCAAGCTGGATGTAT
>DINJ01000168.1:0-19977 GCA_002423665.1 Bacteroidetes bacterium UBA5543
GTGGTACGCACTTTTTCAATCCGCCAAGGTACCTGAGGCTGCTGGAGATCATTCCCGCACCGGGCACCAAGCCTGAGGTGATTGATTTTCTGATGGACTACGGCGACAGGTTCCTGGGTAAAACAACTGTACTGTGTAAAGACACACCCGCATTCATTGCCAACCGTGTAGGCGTGTTTGGTTTTATGGCGGTGCTTCATGCCATGCAGGAGTTGGGGTTGAGTATTGATGAAACAGACTCACTGACGGGCACCATTATGGGCAGGCCCAAGTCTGCCACCTTCCGCACGGGCGATGTAGTGGGGCTGGATACATTGGTGCGCGTGGCAGAAGCATTGCCGCAGAACGTGCCGCACGATGAAGCAAAAGACATTTTTAAGATACCGGCCTTTATACAAAAGATGGTCGCCAACAAATGGTATGGCGATAAAACAGGACAGGGTTTTTATAAAAAAGTAAAGGGCGAGGGTGGCAAAAGCGAAATACTGACGCTGAACCCTGCCACGATGGAATACGGCCCGAAGCAGAAAGCAAAGTTCGCTACGCTGGAAGCCGCCAAACAGGTAGAAGACCTGAAAGGCAGGCTGAAGGTGTTGTATAAAGGGCAGGATAAAGCCGGTGAGTTTTACCGCATGTTCCACCATATGCTGTTTGCCTATGCGAGCAACCGCATACCTGAGATAGCTGACGAGCTGTATAAAATAGATGATGCGCTGAAAGCAGGGTTCGGTTGGGAGATAGGCGCCTTTGAGAGTTGGGATGTGCTGGGTGTGCAGAAAGTATTGGAGCAGATGGAGCAGGCCGGTATACAGGCTGCCCCCTGGGTAAAGGAAATGCTGGCTGCGGGCAATACTACTTTCTACAAAACAGAAAATGGTAGCCGCAAATATTACGATATACAAAGCAAGGCCTATAAAGAAATACCGGGTAGCGGGTCAGTCATAATACTGGAGCACCTGGAAGAAAAAATAGTTTGGCAGAACAGTGCCTGCAAGCTGGTGGATATAGGCGACGGTGTGGTAGCACTTAGCTGGACCAGCAAGATGAATACAATAGGTGGAGAAGTACTGGCGGGTGTAAACAAAGCAGTGGGGATAGCCGAAGAACAATACAAAGGACTGGTAATAGCCAACAGTGGTGCCAACTTCAGCGCGGGCGCCAATGTGGGGCTGATATTTATGTTTGCAGTAGAGCAGGAATATGATGAACTGGATATGGCCATACGCCAGTTTCAGAATACCACCATGCGGCTGCGGTACAGCAGCATACCTGTAGTGGTAGCGCCACACGGATTGACATTGGGTGGCGGTTGGNNGGCTGCTGCCGAGAGCTATATAGGACTAGTGGAAATGGGCGCGGGGCTGATACCAGGTGGCGGCGGCACTAAAGAAATGGTAGTGCGCGCAGCGGACAGGAATATAAAAGAAGATATAGAGCTGAATTATCTACAACAGTTGTTCATCAACATTGGTACTGCCAAGGTAGGTACATCAGCGCATGAGGCTTTTGAGCTGAATTACCTGCGCAAAGGCATTGACGGCATATCCATTAACGGCGACAGGCGGGTGACAGATGCTAAAAGGAAAGTGCTGGATATGTACGAGGCGGCTTATACACAGCCTGCAATGCGCACTGATGTAAAGGTGCAGGGACGTGGTGGAATAGGCCCGCTACTGGCGGGTATACACGGCATGTGGCGCGGCAACTATATAACGGACCATGACAGGCTGATAGCCGAGAAACTGGCCCATGTAATGTGTGGTGGCGATTTGACACAGCCCACGTTGGTCAGCGAACAATATTTGCTGGACCTGGAACGGGAAGCATTTTTGAGCCTTTGCGGCCAGAAGAAGACATTAGAACGTTTGCAGAGTATATTGCAGACCGGTAAACCATTAAGGAACTAAGATGAAATACATTGCACCCATATTGTTTTTATGCATTGCTACCGGTGCGAACGCACAGACAGCAGGCACATCGGCTATACAAAAATACCTGGATGGTATCAGCTACTGGCGTTTCCAGTACAATGCGGAAGATACCAGTTTTGCACACACAGTAAATGCAACCGATTCTATATATGCCATGAATGACAGCCTGACAAACTACCTGCTGCAGGTAGCACCTGCGCAACCCGGTGTATTGAAACGCAAACCCATGTTGGCTGAAAATGCGGACATAAAAATAGTAACCACCGAGGATAAGAAACTTGCTATTTACTGCTGGAACAGCCATACAGGTAAGCTGGACTTTTATAACGCCATCGCATTGTATGAAACTGCTGAAGGAGTGAAATCATTGAAACTGGCGAATGTGTCGGATGCCAGGGGCTTAGAAAAAGCTNNAGTTTTACGATGTGCTGAGCATCACAAATGAAAGCACCAGGTACTATATATTCCAGGCCAGGGTAAAAATGTCGGAAAAAGAAGTGCTGAATATCATGACTGCATATACCGTTGCAGATAATCAACTGAAAGCGTACGAATTGTTTGAAGGTGGTGCATCTGCCGGCAGGTTTGTGACCTATATATATGACTATATGGCCAACTACGACTTTGAGAAGATGAAAGAAGTACATACTGTTCATTTGAGCAAGAATGGCAAGAAGCTGTATATACCTGAAGTGGTAGATGGACAATTGAATGGGAAGATGCAGGTGTACAACTTCAACGGCAGCAAATTTGTGTATGATAAAACCGAGTAAGGTAAAGTGAAGAAACGAAAGCAATATATTGTCCTGCTTTTTGCATTGCTGTTTTCAGCAGCTGCATTTGCACAAACTAATAACGCTGACCAGGCACGCATGTACCTGGACATGAATGACTATACGAAAGCTATAGAACTATACGAGGAACTGTATAAAAAAGACAACCGCAATACGGAAATATACAATGGCTACCTGGAAGCATTGCTGGCAGCTAAAGAATACAAGGAAGCTGAAAAATTGGTAAGCGCCCAGGTACAGAAGAATCCAACAAGCCCGGCATTGGCTGTGGACATGGGCCGTGTGTATAAAGCAACCGGCAAAGACAAAAAAGCGGAGGAGCAATTTGACCTGGCTCTTACATTTCTGAATGGAGACGACTTGCTGACACAATATGTCGCAAAGAAATTTACAGATTTAGAAAGAGATGATTATGCGTTGAAGACCTATCAACGTGCAGGAGAGATACTGCATAACCAGTTTTTGTACAGCGGGCCCATGTCAAGACTCTATTTTAAATCAGGTGATATGGATAATGCTATAGCGACATTATTGCACGCCAGCCGCAGTTTTTACAACGGCGGTATAGATGATGTAAAAACCACCATGCTGGAATACATTGGCACTGACAGAAAAAACATTTCCAAGGCGCAGAAGGCATTAATAAAAAAGATAAACGAAGAGCCTGACAACCCTTACTTCTCCGAGTTGCTGACATGGTTGTACACCCAAAAAGATGACTGGGACGGAGCGTTGATACAGGTGAGGGCACTGGACGAAAGATATAAGGAGCAGGGAGAGCGTATACTTGAGTTTGCGCGCTATGCCGTAAGGGAAGAGAAAAACGAGTTTGCCCTGAAAGCCTATGATGAGGTGCTGGCGAAGGGCAAGGATTATCCTTTCTATTCTTCGGTGATAAACGAGATGCTGAAAGTGAAGTTTACACTGCTGGAGACTAAGCCATCTTTCACCAAAGAAGAAGTGAATGCACTGATTGAGGAGTATCAGCAGTTGTTAGATAGCTTTCCTGATTACTATACCTTTCATGTGGTGCAGGACNNCTATGCAACATTGTTGGCAAGGTTCGCAGATAAGCCGCAGGAGGCCATCGCCCTGCTGGAGAAAGCGATAAAAGAGCCTGCAGCCCGCAGGGATTTCGTGGGGCGCAGCAAACTACAGTTAGGGGATTATTACATACTGATAGATAAAGGCTGGGAAGCGTCTTTAATTTATACGCAGGTGCAGAAGGAGTTCAGGGAAGATGTGTTGGGCGAGGAAGCACGTTTCCGCGATGCGAAGCTGGCGTACTACAGGGGCGATTTTGAATGGGCGAATATACAGGCATCTGTACTGAAGGCTTCCACGTCTGAACTGATAGCCAATGATGCCCTGTACCTGTCTGTACTGATTACTGAGAACGTGCCTGCGGACAGTAACTATGTACCCTTGGAGCGTTTCGCTTATGCCGACCAACTGATGTTCCGTAATAAATACAATGAAGCGGAACAGATACTGGACAGCGTGGCCAAATCATTCCCCGACCATCCGCTGGCAGATGATATAATGATGCAGCGTGCCAAAATTGCACAGAAACAGGCTGACTATGCCAAGGCAATAAAATACCTGGAACAAATACACAAGGAACATGGCAAAGATGTTTTGGCAGACGATGCATTGTTCGCTATGGCGGAAATAAACGAGAAATACCTGGACAATAAAGAAGCAGCCGGTAAGTTGTACGCACAACTTGTAATTGAGTATCCCGGCAGCACCTATGTGCAACTGGCACGTAAAAAGGTAAAAGAGTTGCAGCCTACCGAGGCATTATAGCCGTCTTTAGCTGATAAAATATTAACTTAAGCAGGTAACAGCTACACATGAAACGCTGGCCGCTTAATAAAGCTTATTCCTGGGAGACCGCACCTTTTCTGAGGTTGCTGCCGCCATTGGTGGCAGGTATAGTTTTGTATGGCGGTCATGTTGCTGAATATATAACCTGGGTTGTATCATCCACCATTTTCTCTTTTATAGTTTTTGTCGGTAGCTCTATTGTCAGACGACAGGGGAATTTTACTCGATACCTTGTATTCATCAGCCTGAACCTTTCTCTGTTGTTTACAACATGGCTGAGTTGCTATTACAATGATGCAAGGAATGATTCAAATTGGATGGGACGAAGCGTAGACAGCGCTGACAGCTATGTGGTGAGGTTATTGCACGATCCCGTAGAAAAAGAAAAGACGTGGAAGCTGGAGGTGGACGTAACACACGTAGTTGATGAAAAAAAAGTTGATGCTGCAAGAGGGAATNNAAGTATGATGCACCGGCATTAAAGGAAGGAGACATACTTGTAGTGCCGGCAAAATGGCAACGGATAACCAACAGGGGCAATCCCTACGAATTTGATTATACCACATACTGTGCACGGAATAATATTTGTTACCAACAATTTGTTTCTGGTGGCGATATCAGCATCTACAAATATGCGGATGAATATTCATTATCATGGATAAGGAGGATACATCACTGGTGCATACGCCAACTGGAATGGCATATAACAGACCGCGCTACGCTGGGCTTGCTCAAGGCTATGTTGTTCAATGACAGAGAGACGCTGGATGGCGAACTGGCGGATGCTTATGCGCAGACAGGCATTGTTCATATCATTGCTATATCGGGCGGGCACATCACTATCTTCTTCGTGTTGGTTGCATTTCTGCTGGGGTGGATAAGGCATAAGAAATACAAGTGGATAAAGTACATAGCGGCTATACCACTGATATGGCTATATGTGGTAGTGGCGGGNNCGCGGGAGCGCCACCATCGGCAGTACGTGCGGCAACTATGTTTTCAATACTTGGTGTTGGTTTCGCATTACAAAAAACGCCAAATGGCATCAATCAATTACTGGCGGCTGCATTCCTGTTGATGATAGCTAATCCCATGTGGCTGTACGATATTGGCTTCCAGTTGTCATTTGTGGCGGTGTTGTCCATCATGCTGTTTTACAGGCCTGTGTACAAATGGTGGTCGCCGGTNNAGTATTGCTGCCGAAATATTGGTCGCCCCATTGGTGATATATTATTTTCACCTGTTCCCTTTGCAGTTTATCATAGCCAATGTACTGGCTTATATATTCATGGGCGTGATACTGGTGCTTGGCATGTTGCTTATTGCAGTATCATCCATTTATCCGGCAGCACATATTATTGCAGAAGCCGCTACCGTATTGTCCGGTTGGTTCAATAAGCTAGTGTATGGCTTGCAGTATCTAAATTTTGATGCTTTACACAGGCTTACGCTCACAGAACTGCAATTGGTATTGGTGTATATTGTTATTGCTGGTATCGCAATATTTATACTGAAGAAAAACAAGGCCACGTTGTTTGCCTCCGGTATTGCCCTTGTATTGTTTATCGCCTCTTCATGTTTTGTAAATATGCGTACGCTTAAACAGGAAATGTTGATAGTATATAACATCAGTAAAGACAACAGGATAGAGTTGATAACAGGTACTACGGCAACAATATTGTATGGTAACGACAGCGTGACCGCAGCTACGCAAAAATTTGTGCTGGAGCCTTCACATATCAATATGCATATTGAAAACGTGCGTAAGGCGGATAAGGGCTATAACATGGTACAAGTAGCCGGTAAATTAGTTTTTATACTGACGCAACCTATCAGTGACACAACTATTCATGCTGATGTAGTGATACTGAATGGTAAATACGCTGACATGCGTGAAATCAAAAAGGTATTTCAGCCTGAAATTATTATCATCCTGGCAAAAGTTCCAAGAAATAAAGCTGAAACCATTGCTGCGGAAGCTACTCAGGTGGGTCTTCAGGTACACGATGTCAATAAAGACGGTGCATATATTCTGAGTAAATAAAGCTATCCGAATTTCTCTTCAACCACTTTTCGCCTGTATTCGAATATATCTTCCAGTTGCTTGCCTACAAATAATGATTTGGCCAACACGCCTAATGGCCCCAATGGAATTTTATAATGCACAATATCTGTCATCAGGGTACCATTGCCATCCTGTTCGAATAAGTGCTGATGATGCCACAAACTGTATGGCCCCTGGCGTTGCTCGTCAACAAACAGCTTACCCGGCACAACATGAGTTATCTCCGTCATCCAGGATAGTGGTATGCCCAGCAGAGGCGATACTTTGTACGTTATAATCTGCCCGGGGTATATATCTCCTGTATGAGGTGGAGAGGTAACGGTAAACCGCATATAGTCAGGGGTAATCGCAGCCAGGTTAGCCGGGTTGCTGAAGAAATTCCATACCTCATCCACTGTTGCGGGTATATGTTGCTTGCGTATAAGCCTGTATATCGCCATGCCACAAAACTATGCCTATGTTGTATATACAAGATTTGGTTTTACTTACTGCCCCATTGTTATAAGTAATAGGTTTTTCATTAATAAGAAAAAGTCGGGCAAGGGTAGTATCTTTGCACCTCATTTTCCACAGATATTTAAATAAAAACGTATGGAACGCAAAATAGGCGCGGCGCTGATTTCGGTATTTTATAAAGACGGGCTAGAGCCCATTGTGCGTAAACTGCACGAACTGGGGGTAACTATCTACTCTACCGGCGGCACCCAGTCGTTTATCGAGCAGGCGGGTATACCCTGCGTATCTGTAGAAAGTGTAACCGGCTACCCGTCTATANNAACACTGCATCCTAAGGTGTTTGGCGGCATACTCGCGCGCCGCGATTTTGAAGATGACAAGAGACACGTAGCAGAATTTGAAATTCCCCTGTACGACCTGGTGATTGTCGACCTCTACCCTTTTGAGGAGACTGTAAAGAATACCAACGAAGAAAAAGCTATCATCGAAAAGATAGACATTGGCGGTGTATCGCTGATACGCGCTGCCGCTAAAAACTATAATGATGTTTGCATCGTTGCCAGTCGTGATAAATACAGTGACCTGCTGAACCTGCTGAACAGCAAAAACGGTGTGACAGATATGAGCGACCGTAAAAGCTTTGCCGCAGCAGCCTTCGCTGAATGTGCGCATTATGATGTAGCTATCGCCGATTACTTTGTTGGTTCTACTGAGCAAAATGCTTTCCAGCTTTCTGTAAGCAATAAACAATCGCTGCGCTATGGTGAGAACCCGCACCAGGAAGCTGCTTTTTATGGAGATATTGACAGCTTATTCAATAAGCTGAATGGCAAAGAACTTTCTTACAACAACCTGGTTGACGTAGACGCCGCCTGCCAGGTGATAGCTGAATTTACACAACCCGCTTTCGCGGTTATCAAACATACCAATGTATGCGGTGTGGCCCTGCGCGATAATGTGTCAGACGCATGGGATGCTGCACTGGCAGGGGACCCCGAAAGCGCTTTTGGTGGTGTACTGGTTACCAACCAGACCATTAACCTGGAAGTAGCGCAGAAAATAAGTGAACTGTTTTTTGAAATACTGATCGCACCTGCTTTTGATGCAGATGCGCTGGAACTGCTGAAAACGAAGAAGAACAGGATACTGTTGCAACAAAAACAAAGCTTTTATCCTGAGAGGGAATACAAACGCATACTGAATGGTGTGCTGACACAGAAGGCAGACAAAGGTAACTACGCAGAGTGGACAGAAGCAGGTGGCCGCGATAGCTCTGCCGCAGAAAAAGAAGATATGATTTTCGCCAACCTGCTGTGCAAGCACCTGAAGTCGAACGCTATTGCATTGGTAAAAAATCAACAACTGGTCGGTAAGGGTTGCGGACAAACGAGTCGTATCGATGCATTGCGTCATGCACTGGATAAAGCAAAACAATCAGGCTTTGACCTGCAGGGCGCGGTCATGGCATCAGACGCTTTCTTCCCCTTTGACGACTGCGCACGTATGGGCCACGAGGCGGGCATCACAGCCATGATACAGCCCGGTGGTTCCGTGAGGGATAAGGACACTATACAATATTGCAAAGAAAATAATCTGGCACTTGTGATGACAGGCACAAGGCATTTCAAACACTAATTATTATTTTCAGTCTATGGTTTCTATTCTCATAGACGATGAACTACTCCTGCGCAGCTTTGAACCCGAAGACGCGCAGGAGTTATTTCATACCATAGATGCATCGCGCGCGCACCTGCGACCATGGTTGCCCTGGGTAGATATGTCCACAAAGCCGGAACATACATTGGAATTCATTCATAGGGCTAAGGCGCAACAGCATCAGCAGGAAGCTATGGCCCTGGGAATTGTACTCAATCGTAGAATAATAGGTGGCATAGGTATGCACAACCACGACCATACACTGAAAAAAGCACAATTAGGTTATTGGATAGCCAAAGAACACGAGGGTAAAGGCATCATGCAAAAATGCCTCTCCGCTTTTATTGACTTCCTATTTAATAAACTGGGCTTGAATAAACTGGAGATACACTTTATAGTAGCCAACAAGCGCAGCGCCCTGGTAGCTGAAAAAGCGGGCTTCAAAGTAGAAGGCATCATTCGCCAGAGCTACCTGATGAATGGCGCGTATCATGATATAGTCATTACCGGATTGCTGAAAAATGAATGGCCGGGACTGCCCCGGAAAAAAGCGGAGGAGTTCCGCCCTACTTAGCGGTAAGTTTCTCCCATATTTCCGGAATACGCTTTACCCAGTTCAGCTCGCGCATTTTTGTCCGAGCGTCATCTACAGGGCTGCCAAAGTATATTTTACCACCTTCAATGGTTTGCCCCACACCACTCTGTGCGTACACAACAGCTCCCTTGCCAATTGTCAGGTCTTTACTGACGCCTACCTGTCCCCACAGTATCACTTCATCTTCTATTATGGCTTTGCCGCCAATGCCTACCTGACCGGCAAACAGGCAGTTTTTGCCAATCACAGCGCCATGGCCTATATGTATATGATTATCCAGTTTTGTGCCGCGCCCTATGATTGTATCACCACTTACACCTTTGTCTATAGCGCAACCTGCGCCTATTTCCACATCATCTTCAATTATCACCCTGCCACAGCTTTCCATCTTGTCATATTGCACTTCGCGTTCCTTCCGGCGTTTGAAGTAGAAAGCATCGGCACCCAGCACTGTGCCAGAATGTATGATTACATTATCGCCTATTATGGTATTGTCGTATATGGTAACATTAGGGTGTATCAGGCAGTTGTTGCCTATGCGCACATGGTTGCCGACAAATACACCCGGTTGCAGATGCGTACCTTCACCAATCACTGCTGAATCACTTATCATTTTGTATGCAGGTTCAAAAGGGCGGAAGTATTTTACCAATTTTACATAACCGCTAAAGGGGTCGGGGTGTAACAGTAATGTCTTACCTTCAGGACAAGCGACCTCTTTATTAATGATGATAATGGTGGCTGCAGACATTAAACAGTTATTAAAATACTTCTCATTGTCTACAAAAGATATATCGCCTGGAGTAACTTTATGTATCTCATTGATACCGGTTGCCGTCCGGTTTGTGTCGCCTATGATAGTTGCGCCAATATATTCAGCTATCCATTGTACGGGAACTGACTGTTCAAATTTCATTGAATAAGTATTTCCGCAAATGTACAACACAACCGGTAGCTGTAAGCATGGTGAGATGATTGAAACAAATATTTACTTGCTATAATCCCCCAAAAAAGATAAGATTTGAGATACGTAAACATTAACGGGAAACTACAGAGCGCCACATCGGCGGGCGTACCATACGATAGCCGCGTAGTCAGGTTTGGTTTCGGCCTGTTTGAAACCATGTTGGTGGTAGATGGCAAAATCCAGTTGAAAGAGTTGCATTGGGACAGGCTGTTCAGTGGAATAGATATGCTGAACCTGGTGATGCCTGAGCTGATGACCAAAGAATGGATGGAAAATGAGCTAATGCGTACGATTAAGAAAAATCAATTGGAGAAATTGTGCAGGGTGCGTTTTCAGGTATACGCCGGGCGGGGAGGATTGTTTGAAGGGCAAGCTGCCTGGACTGAGTTTTTGATAGATTGTCACCCGGTTGATCCTTCATTGCAGCAATTAAACGAAAAAGGGCTCTCGCTTGTCTATGCGGAGAACCTTGCCAAAAGCCCCAATATGATCTCTAACCTAAAAACAACCAACGCCATGCTGTATGCAATAGCTGCCCGACAGGCAACCGCACGCAAGGCGGACAATGCCATCATAAAGAATACCTACGGCAATCCTATGGAAACAACGCTATCGAATATCTTTTGTATAAAAGGTGACAATATTTATACGCCACCGCTTACCGAAGGCTGTATAGCAGGTGTAATGCGCAAATACATTATGCAACAGTTGTCCTCTAAGGGTTTTACTATTATAGAGGAGCCATTTGTACCGGGCTTCATTGAGTCGGCCGATGCTGTATTTACAACTAATGCCATCCGTAGGATAAAATGGGTGCAACGTATTGAAGATAAACAGTACCAGATAGGGAAAATACTGGACGTTTACGAGAATATCAGTTACTAGGCTTACTCTTCTGTTTCGTCTTTTTTAGCAGGTTCTTTAGCAGTAACTTTGCACTCTATGAGTAACAAAGTTCGTGTTAGGTTTGCGCCCAGTCCCACGGGTGGATTGCACCTGGGTGGTGTTCGTACCGTTTTGTACAATTATTTATTCGCACGTCATCACGCTGGCGAATTTGTGTTGCGTATTGAAGATACTGACCAAAGCCGCTATGTGGAGGGTGCTGAACAATATATATACGATTGCCTGGAATGGTGTGGGTTGAACCCCGACGAGAGCCCGCTGAAAGGCGGCCCGTATGCGCCGTACAGGCAAAGTGAACGAAAAGAGCTCTACAGGAAATATGCAGAACAACTGGTAGCGCAGGGCAATGCCTATTATGCATTTGATACACCTGAAGAATTGGAACAGATGCGCAATACACTGAAAACAGAGGCCAACCCTAATCCGCAATATGATGGCAAAACCCGCTCCGGCATGCGTAATTCGCTGAATATGAGTGTGGAAGAGGTAAATCAACTGTTGAGCGAAGGCAAGCCACATGTAGTACGCATAAAAATGCCCGTTGGTGAGACTATCAGTTTCACTGATATGATTCGCGGTGATATTTCCAATATTTCTGACCTGGTAGATGATAAAGTGTTGTTGAAGGCCGATGGTATGCCTACATACCATCTTGCGGTAGTAGTGGACGATTACCTGATGAAGATAAGCCATGCCTTCCGCGGGGAGGAATGGCTACCCAGCGCGCCGGTGCATATACTGCTTTGGCGTTACCTGGGTTGGGCGGATGCTATGCCGCAATGGGCGCACCTGCCACTGATACTGAAGCCCGATGGGCACGGTAAACTGAGCAAGCGCGACGGACAAAGGCTGGGTTTCCCGGTATTTGCCATGCAATGGAAGGATGCCGCCACCAACGAGTTGCTGGAAGGCTTCAGAGAACAGGGTTTTCTGCCTGAGGCATTTATCAATATCCTGGCTATGCTGGGCTGGAATGACAATACTGAACAAGAAGTATTCTCGCTGGACGAACTGGTACAGAAATTCAGCATAGACAGGGTACACAAAGGCGGCGCCAAGTTTGACTATGACAAGGCCAAATGGTTCAACCACCAGTACATCATGAAAAAAGCTGATACTGAACTGGTACCCCTTGTAAAGTCATTTATTGAAAAACATGTGGACATAGCCGTAAAGGATGACTTTTTGCAGCGAGTGATTGCATTGGTGAAAGAACGCTGTCATTTATTATCCGAATTCTGGCAGCAGGGGCATTTTTTCTTTACAGCCCCTCCAACGATAGATATAGAGGCTATAAAAGGCAAATGGAACGAACAAAAGCAGGCGTTTTTTGCTAATTGGGCCAACCAATTAGATGGGGTTGCAGATTGGAGTGCTGTCGCTCTTGAAGAGGCCTTTGGCCAAATGGCAACCGATGCGGGACTGAAGAAAGGCGAACTGATGCTGCCCCTGCGTATTATGCTGGTAGGTGGTAAATATGGACCTGGTGTGTTTGATATTGCTGAGATGATTGGGAAGGAAGAAGTGGAGAAAAGGGTAAATGCTGTGCTGGCGCAATTGTAAGTTGAAAATAACACTAAATAAAAAAGGATGGCACTGTGCCATCCTTTTTATTTAGTGCAATAACTATGTAATTATTGCAGTGTAATCCTTTGAGTCTGCCTGCCTTCTGCAGTAGCAACTTCTACAATGTAAGTACCTGGTACCAGGTTAGGAGTCAGGCCTGTTTTCCACATAATAGTGTGGCCGCCTTCTACCTCGTTGCTTACATATGGAGTAGCCACTTTCTGGCCTGCCATGTTGTAAACATTCATAGTTACTACCTGGGGAGTAGTGATGTTGTATTCTATGTTGATTACGCTACCCAGTTTAGCAGGGTTAGGGTAAGCAGACATAATTTCAACATTATTAGCTATTTCGTTTACGCCTGAAGGGAAGAATGTTTTGCTTACGCTCAGCATTTCAGCATTCAGTACTTCTTTGTTAAGTGTTGAGTTATATGCTATGAAAGCTACTATACGCATATTAGCCCTGTCGATACCAAGTGGTGCTGCAGATGTGTCAACAGTCCATGTGATTTTTTCAGTATGCTTGCTGGTAGCGCTAACGCCTGTCAGGTTTTTACCCCAGTTGCCAAACAGCACTTTCCTCAATACGTTATTGTGAATATACCCGTGGTCTTCGTAAGTAAGTGGGCTGGCACCTCCTTTAGGTCCACCTGAATAGTTGATCTGCCTCAGGTTTGTATTAGTCTTTGTAGCCTTGATGCTGTCTTGCAATATGAAAACGTTTAGAGCAACATCCTGCCCTGCAGTAGGTGCAGTGTTAAATTGTATCACCACATCAGCTTCGTAAGTAGCAGGACCCGTTTTTTTACGGTTATTGATACTTATAGATGCTATAGCGGGCTTTGCTTTTTGAGCCTGGAATGCAGGATCCCAGTAACCCCTACCCATTGCAATGCCGGTAGAGCCTGATGGAGTGTACTTCAGCATATCAACCGAACCTGCGGGATACCCTGCAGGATCAGCAAATGCATCCTGTGCATCACCTTCAGCAGTTTTCAGCGGGCTGGCAGATGGGGTATAGCCACCTGTGTGTATTTGTACCGGTATAAAGTTGGTAGGATTAGCTGCATGTATGGCTTCCAGTCTTACCGTACCATCCGTACAAAACTGGCAGTTAACACCCGTGTAGTCGTGCAGCAGTACTTTTTTTACCTGTGCATTAGTAGCAGCGAAAGCAGATAATGCCAATGCGCTGAGTAGTAGTTTTTTCATGCTATATTTTTTTTGTGTCTAAAAATTGATAATTAACATTTCAAATTAGAAAATTTTCAGGAAAATTCAAATTTTTTTAACACGCAGAAGGTATTTTTTTTAATGACAATTCGTATCAAGCGCATAATAAGATATAACCGGGCCATGACAGGTTTTAATTTATCCCTATCGCTATTATCCATATTTTTATAAGACGATTTAATTCTATTATCTATCAAATCAAACGTTTATGAAAATCAATACCTTATATCCTTGGCTGCCGGCACTATTTTATTGTTTTTTTATAGCTGCGGCAAAGATCCTGTAACTACCCCCGGGCCAATACCGGCACCTGTTGACTCTACTGATACGACCACCCAGGTTGCAAAGTACAACCGCGATTCTGCTATCAAAGATTATCAGCAAATGTATATGGCAACCGAAGTATTAAATGTCGGTTGGACGGGGAGCACGGCCAATTGCGACCCTGGCAGTGTACCCCAATCAGTGCATGATGCGGTAATAAAGCGGATTAATTATTTCAGAAAAATTACCGGGTTAAATTACAATTGCACTTTAGATGCATCGCTGATACCCGCCCAGCAAAGAACGGCACTGATGATGGCNNGGAGATTTAAGTCATGAGCCTGATGCGGGCTGGCCGTGTTATACAGCAGATGGAGCCGATGGTGCGAAAAAAAGTAACCTGAGGTTGGGGTCGGCGGCAACGGATGCAGTTGTGGCTTTTATGAATGACGAAGAAGAATATAATGAAGCAGTAGGCCACAGGCGCTGGCTGTTGTATTCCAAGCAAAGCGCCTTCAGCCATGGGTCTACATACAATACGGCTGTGATACATGTATTGGTGAGGGCGGAGAATACAAAGGTGCCGGAATTCATCGCCTACCCTCCAGCCACATTTGTGCCTTATCCGGTAGTATATCATCGGTGGTCTTTCTCAATACCGGGTGCCGATTTTGCAAATGCGACAGTTTCAATGACACATAAAGGAACTGATGTGCCGCTACAGGTAGTGTCGCGTACCGATAAAATTGCGGACAATACTATTGTATGGGAACCTCAACAAGCTATTGCTGAACCAACTGAAGGAGATTTGACTTATACAGTAACTGTTAGCGGGATTGGTGCGGCTAAAAAGCAGTTATATATATATGATGTAATCATAATCAAGCCATAATTAATTGAAATACCGGAGTGATTAGGGACGTAAAATAAGTCCCTAATCACTCCGGACATTTTTGTAAAGTTGATGAATATAGGTAACTGTCGCTATGCTAATACCAGACTAAGTCACCTTGTAAATCCACGTAAATCAACGATTTAAATTATTATTTATAGCTTGTCAGAATGCGCATTGCAAAAAATAAGCCCCTGCTTAGCAGGGGCTTGAAAATATCAAATGTGTTTGATTATTGGTGCGTGAACCTCCTGGTGGCTACTACCCTGCCATTATTGTCAGAGAGGCGCAGGAAATAAATACCGGCCGGTATCTTTTCTATATCAATTTTCGCACTGGTACCGTTTACTCGGTATGCGCTTACTTGCTTACCCACCAGGTTGTAAATAGCTACATTCCTAACACCCAGTTCCCTGTTGAAAGTAACATTCACCTCGTTGTATGCAGGATTCGGGTACAGTACTACATCTTCACGGCTCATAGTCACTTTACCTACATTATTTGTATTCCATTTGTATGCGGCAAAAATAACTGTGTCTGTAGTTGAACCTTGTGATAATTCAATGGTAGCTGTATATGGGGTGCCTGTTGTTGGTACTACTGATGATGACGAAACATCTAACTGCAATTTAAACGGCATTGTCGCATTAGCACCTATTGTATCGGTAGTTTGCACAGAACCGGAAAGTATTTGTCCATCATAACATGTTACATTATCGCAGATGCCAAAGCTGGCGCCGCTTACCCAACTGGGGGGTAATGTATGGCTGAGTACCTTCCAGTTTACACGTATCGTATCCGATGTCAGGTTGGTCAAATTATTATAAAGATCTATATAGCCATATACAGCAGCTGTAGCTGTATCCTTCTGCATAGAAAAACTCTGTGCTTCTGATTTATTACTTGAAAACAGTAATGGTAATGCGAATAAGTAAACTAATCTCCTCATGAGCCTGTATTTTGTATTGCAATATACTCTAAACCGAGCTAATTGCAAAGAATGAAAACTGTTAAAAATCATGTTAATGCTAAAATGACACAATAATTACGTTCTTACCACGTTGAGGGCAATTTGTATGTGTAAAATGCTAATTTGTTTGAATAGATGAGCAACTTACCGAAAACTGCCTTTCTGGCATTATCTTTACGCTGGACTGATTATTGTGTTACGGTATTTATACTCAGAACTTTAAAATAGATAAAATGGATAGAAACGAATTCAGGAAATACGCTATCAAGCACCATGGCATCAGCAGCCTGACGGTGGATAGCTACACTTCATCGCTCTTTAAAAATCCCAACGCACTAACGCCGTATATTATAGAAGAACGCCCGCTGAACGTGGCATCTATGGACGTATTCTCCCGTTTGATGATGGATCGCATCATCTTCCTCGGCACGGGCATCAACGACCAGGTCGCCAACATCATCCAGGCGCAGCTGTTGTTCTTGGAAAGTGTGGATGCCAAAAAGGACATCCAGATCTACATGAACTCGCCGGGAGGCAGTGTTTACGCGGGACTGGGTATCTATGACACCATGCAGTACATCAATCCGGATGTGGCGACGATCTGCACCGGAATGGCCGCCAGCATGGGTGCCGTGCTCTTGTGTGCCGGTACGAAAGGCAAGCGCAGTGCCCTGAAGCATGCCCGTGTCATGATCCACCAACCCATGGGCGGCGCCGAAGGACAGGCCAGCGACATGGAGATCACCGTCCGCGAGATCAAGAAATTGAAGAAAGAGCTGTACGACATCATCGCGAACCACAGCGGACAATCCTATGAGCANNAAGGCCGGTTGGACACTCCGCCGGCCTTCGCCGTATCTTGCGAAGCTGTGAGCACGTATTGCTCGCAGGAAGCCACCATCTATGGAGAAGAAAGAGATCAAGTGTTCGTTCTGTGGTCGTGACAAGCAGGACACCAATGTGTTGATCGCCGGGATCACCGGTCACATTTGTGATAGCTGCATCACGCAAGCCCAGAACATCATTGCGGAGGAGTTGAGCCAGCGCTCGCGCACCGAGATGGAGGGGAACCTCATCCTGCAGCGCCCTTCGGACATCAAACGCTTCCTGGATGAATACGTCATCGGTCAGGACGATGCCAAGAAAGTGCTGAGCGTTGCGGTGTACAACCATTACAAGCGCGNNGACCGGCAGCGGAAAGACCCTGCTCGCGAAGACCATTGCCCGTATGTTGAACGTGCCGTTCGCGATCGCCGATGCCACGGTATTGACCGAGGCGGGATACGTCGGAGAGGACGTGGAAAGCATCCTGAGCCGCCTGCTGCAAGCGGCGGACTACGACGTGAGCAAGGCCGAGCGCGGGATCGTTTTCATTGATGAGATCGATAAGATCAGCCGGAAGAGCGACACGCCGAGCATCACCCGTGACGTAAGTGGGGAAGGTGTGCAACAGGCCTTGCTGAAGTTGTTGGAAGGAAGCACCGTAAGCGTTCCGCCCCAAGGTGGTCGGAAACACCCGGAGCAGAAGCTGATCCAAGTGGAGACGAAGAACATCCTCTTCATTTGCGGTGGTGCCTTTGATGGGATCCAGAAGATCATTGCGCGTCGCGTGAAGAGCAGTGCCGTCGGTTACAGCGCCAGCAAGGAGCAACGCATCAATGACGAACATCTGTTGCAGTATGTGGGCCCCACGGACCTGCGCAGTTTCGGTTTGATCCCGGAGCTGATCGGCCGCTTCCCGGTGTTGACGTACTTGGACCCACTGGATCGCGAAAGCCTGCGTCGCATCCTCACCGAACCGAAGAACGCGCTGATCAAGCAGTACGTCAAGCTCTTCGAAATGGACAAGGTGAAGCTCACCTTCGATAAGAAGGTACTTGACTTCATCGTGGAGAAGGCCATGGACTACCGCTTGGGTGCGCGTGGATTACGTAGCATCTGCGAGGCCATCATGACCGATGCCATGTAACAGATGCCCGGCGCACCGGATCGCCCGACTGAGCTTCGGGTGACTTTGAGCTACGCACGAGAGAAGTTCGATCGCTCGCGCCTGAGCAACCTCAAGGTGGCCTGATAAAGGCGACTTGGCAGTCCCTTCGCGCTTCCTTATGAACCCCAGCAGGGCATGTGCCCTGCTGTAAAACCAATTTCCATGAAAGCGATCGTACTCTCGATGGCCGCACTTCTCTCCTTCGCGGTGCAGGCTCAAGAACTCCCACAACCGAGTCCACTGGGAAAGGTGGACCAGATCGTGGGTCTCACGAACATCCACGTGGAATACTCACGTCCAAGCGCAAAGGGCCGAATGATCTTCGGGGAACTCGTCCCATATGGTCAGGTTTGGCGCACCGGTGCGAATAAGGCAACACTTTTTACCACTGACGGGACCGTTCTGGTGGCGGGGGAAAAAGTGGAGGCAGGCAAATACTCCTTGTTCACCATCCCGCAGGAAGGAGCATGGGTGATCATCCTGAACAAGAACACTGAACTCTGGGGCGAAGGTGATCGGAAAGAGGAGGAGGACGTTCTGAAAGTGAAAGTGGAGGCCATGAAGTGCGAGGACACCGAGACCTTCACGATCGAATTCGCCAATGTCAAGGACGACAAGGCGGATCTGGTGCTTCGTTGGGCGAACACCAAGGTGAAAGTTCCCTTGGAAGCCGACGCCACTGAACAAGGTATCACCAACATCAAGGAAGCCTTGGCCAAGCCCGATGTGAAAGCGGGTGGATACAACGGAGCGGCGCGCTTCGCATTGGACCGCAACGTCATGACGAAGGAAGCACTGGAGTGGGCGCAGAAGAGCGTTAAAATGGACCAGAAGTATTGGAACACGCACACTTTGGCACGCGCACAAGCCGCCAACGGTATGATGAAGGAGGCCGTGAACACAGCGAACGAGAGTATGAAGCTCGCGCAAGAAGCCAAGGCCGAGTCCTATGTCAAAATGAACCGCGAGCGGATCGAAGAGTGGAGCAAGTCCGCCAAGTAAGGATCAGCACATATCCTCAAAATGGAACGCCCTCCCAACAGGAGGGCGTTCCGCATTGAATGGCACGCGCAGCTCGACCTGTTCATTCCTTGCACACCGAAAGACCTTCAAGCGTGAAAGGGTGCGGACCAATGGAACTTCGCGCTCGTCGATCGGTTTGGTCAAGGTCCCTGTTCCNNGACCAGAGCTTAGGGAAAACGGTGGAATGAACGCGCGCTGCGGGCTCGGTAGCTTGAAAGAACATTGTGACGCGCGCGCTGCTGCCAAGCAAGGTCAGTGAAGCGGTCGTGCATCAAGGATCCAACATCGATCCGATAGGGCATTTGCTTGGTAGTACTTCCCCAAAAGAGAACTCCCCCCTGCACACCCGTTGCCGGGGTACAGGGGGGAGTTCAAAAGGGTCGTTCCGAGTCTTAGTTCAGCGTGATGCGCTGCACAGTTGCCTTGGTGTCGTTGGAGATGCGAACATTGTACACGCCATCAGCAAAAGCGCCGAGGTCGAGCACGGTGTTACCGGAGAAGGTGGTGGTCATCACCACCTCGCCCAGNNCATAGCGAAGCGAACAGCGTGAGCGTTACCGTTCCCATAAACGGTGAGGTCGGAAGGCACATAGATCAAGCCATCGTTGCCTGGCTGAGCAACCGTAATGTCGTCGAGGATGGTGACATCATTACCGCCGTCCTGATAGAGGGTTACAGCAGCGTAGTATCCGCCAGGAGCCAAAGTGATGCTCTCCGACAAAGGAATGGTCACGATACCCGTGTTCAAGTCATCCGTAGTGATGGTGTACGCATCATCCGATCCGCCAATGGTCTGATTGATCAGTGAGGAGAAGTTGTCATCCAGTACGGTCAATG
>DINJ01000168.1:19998-20600 GCA_002423665.1 Bacteroidetes bacterium UBA5543
GTGTAGAGACCGGTGTTCAGGGCAGGCGTGTTCACGAACTCGTCCATCGTGCCGACAGCGCCAGAGGTCAACGTACCGAGGGCAGTGGTCTGCGTCAGTACAACGTTGTTGCCCGCATCACGAACCTCCATCGTCACGCTGACGTTGGTTTGATCGGCGGAACCGAAGTTGGTGATACCTGCTCCAACATTCATCGTTGAGGAGAACTGGTTCACTGGAGTGCGACCGAACTCATCACCTTGACCGGTCTGGGAAACGAAGGCGTAGTCCATGATCAACTCGAACTCAGGCTGATCTTCGATCGTCACGTCATCCACGAACCAGGTGTAGCTGTATTCAGCCGTGTAGTGGAAGCGGATCCATACTTCAGGCTGACCTNNTAGGTCTCGAAGTTCAAGATCACGTTCGTAGCACCGCTAAGATCGATCGGACTCGCGGTAGTGATATATGCGCTCTCTTCGATGCCGCTCGTGTTGTTTGCTCCATCAGAGTCGATCATTGCACAACCATTGGCATAGGTGGTGCTGGCGATCGTGGCCGAAGGGAAGGAACCGGTATTCTCCAGTCCAACACCGATCTGCCAATCCAGATCGAATGCCGTA
>DINJ01000168.1:20717-21625 GCA_002423665.1 Bacteroidetes bacterium UBA5543
GGGCTCAGTCAGTCAATGACGGATCGTCACGATTTTTCAAAACGAGCTGAATGATAGCGGCCAGCACCACCACGATGGCCGGTGCGATCAGGTTGTACCACAGGAAGGCCAACGCAATAGGGTCTTGGATCGAACCATCGGGGAGTTGGGTCGCAAGGACATCCCAATAGTCCAAAATGAAGTGGGCAGCAATGAGCAACTGTGCGATCAAGGCCGCGACGAACACCGCCGTGCCTTGCACCCATTTCATGAAAAAGGCCACGAGGAAAATGCCCAGGATGGTGCCNNATGTTCACGGCCTGGATCAGGTTCTCGAAAAGCGAGAAGAACGCGGCGAAGGCCAGGGCCATCAGCCCGAAAAGCACCGTGGCCCAGCGGGTGGCCAGAACCTGTTGGCCGTCGCTGCGATCCTTGCGTACCACATCCACCACGCTGGTGGTCGCCAATGCGCTCAGCTCGGCGCTGGTGCTGCTCATGCCGGCACTGAAGATCATCGCCAACAACAGACCCACGATCCCGATCGGCAGGTGGTCCATGATGAAGGTGATGAAGATGTAGTCCTTGTCGTTGGGTTCGCGGTCGGGGAGTTCGTTGCGCAACAAGGCAGTCGTCTCCTCGCGGATCATGCGATCCTCCGTGAGTGCTTCGTTCAATGCATCTTGAGCTTCGCCCATGGCCCCATCATCTCCGGACCGCTCGGCATCCACCCACGCGATGGACCGCTCTTCCAGTAGTTTCGAGTTCGCCGCATGCATGTCCTCCAGATCGGCCATTTCGGGGCCAATAGGAGAGTCCTCCATGGCCACCACGTTGGCGGCGTTCCAGTGGACCGGCGAGGCATTGAACAGGTAGAACACGAATACCAGCACGCCCGTCAGCAGGATGAAGAACTGCATGGGGATCTTCAG
>DINJ01000168.1:21681-22300 GCA_002423665.1 Bacteroidetes bacterium UBA5543
GTGGTGTAGATGATCACCAGCACGCCGATGAAAATGCAGGTCCATGCCAGTGGCCAGTGCAGCACCTTGCTGAGGATGATGCTCGGAGCGTAGATCGTGATCCCCGCCGCCAGGCTGCGCTGTATCAGGAAAAGCCCGGCCGTGAGCAGGCGCGTGCGCCCATCGAAGCGTTTGCCGATGAATTCGTAAGCCGTGTACACCTTCCATTTGTAGTACAGCGGGATGAATACGAAGCCGATCACCAGCATCGCCAGCGGCAATCCGAAGTAGAACTGGATAAAACCCATGCCATCGAGAAAGCCTTGGCCCGGCGTGCTGAGGAAGGTGATCGCACTGGCCTGAGTGGCCATCACACTAAGGCCCACCGCCCACCAACGGTTGTCGCTACCGCCTTTCAGGAAGCTGTCGCTGGTGGCATCCTTGCGTGTGCGCCAAACGCCGTAGCCCACGATGAAGCCGAGGGTGCCGAGGAGGATGAGCCAGTCCAGCCAATGCATCGATCAGATGATCAGATGATCAGAAAATGAACGCCGAAGTGAATGATCCGCTTCGGCGTTCTGCCTCGCACTCGTCCGTACATGTGTTCCCCCAATGCTCTTCTTGAGCCACGGAGCATTCA
>DINJ01000232.1:0-5142 GCA_002423665.1 Bacteroidetes bacterium UBA5543
CACCATTGTTATTTCCTCCGCTATACCGCTTATAGCAAAAAAGGTAGTTGTCTCTATAGATGACATTGAAAAATTAGAGATTGAACCCAGTATCTATTTCGGTACAACTTCTTATAAATTCTACCTGAGAAACAATCGATACGTTGAAACTTATGGCAAGCTTTTAAAAATCGAACGCAAAAGACTGATAGCTGATATTAAGGCACGTGGCGTAAACGTTGTCCTTAACACATTCCCTTAAATATAACTGCTTTCACCTCAACCCCTCAAATAACCTATCAATCTTTGCTTTCTTCAATATCTTCTGCCATGTTTTTCCGCTGGCTACTAATCGGTCCCCGGAATGGGCGGTGTAGTCCACTACCACTTCGTTTTTGATTACTTCGGTGAGGGTGGCGGTAAAGACAACTTCCTGGCCCATAAGGGCGGGGGAGTGGTGGGTAACGGTGATACCCGTGCCGATGCCCTCTTCGTCCGCTTCTTTCATTTCCAGCACAAAGAGCCTGCCCGCCCATTCGGCATCTCGCGCCAGTGCAAAAGTGGAATAGACATGATGCACCGTGCCGCTCTTAAACTCCGCTTTATCGGCGTCTGTTACTTTGTGACGGTATTCCTTGGTATCTCCTGTGTTGAATGGGTTAATCATAATTTTTAAATTAGTACACTCACTCGCGTCATGACGAGGTACGAAACCATCTCGCAAAACGGGTGGAAGTTAGTAGCGTAAATATACTCATTTTGCGAGATGGCTTTGTCGCTGCGCTACGCGCCATGACGAGGGCGTAGGAATAATATAAAACTTACCCATAATTATATAAGCAGTTTTTTTGTTTCGTTAACAGCCGATAAGCTATATTTGTAGCAGATTTTGAAGCGCTTATTCGTCANNGTGATGGACGACCAGAACACCGCACCGCAACAGTTCCTTAAGTTTATTGATATACCGGCCGACCTGCCGCAGCACCATACCGAGTGCATTGAATGTATAGACCTGTACAAAGCAGGTACATTACAATATAGTCCCAATGCTCCACCCGGGCTATGGCAGAATATTCCGTTATATAAACTCAATTCCAGCCTTACTTATTACGGGTAATGTATTAGTGATTTTTCTGGCAATCATTAATAACATTATTTATTATAAAACCGTAATAGGATGAAATACTTAATCATATTCTTATCGTTTATCTTCTTATCAGCAGCAGCGCCTGCACAGGAGAAGGATATCAAAACTGATACACTGATGGTGAGCGGCAACTGCAGCATGTGCAAAAAGCGCATAGAAAAAGCCGCGTATGTAAAAGGCGTAAAACTGGCAGAATGGAACAAAGAAACCAAGATGCTGACCGTCACGTANNAAAGCGTAGCCGCAGCCGGCCACGATTCGGAGAAGGCTACCGCATCTGAAGAAGCCTACAGTAAATTGCCCGGGTGCTGCAACTACCGCACCGGCACATGCGACCACTAACTTAAAAACAGTACAAAAATGAAAAGGAATAACATCACATCAGTGCTGTTACTGCTTGTGCTGTTGGTAAGTATCGTGGATACGTACGCACAGGACAGGCAGGTGTATGGCACCGTCTTTGAAAAAATAAAAGGAGAAGAAACGCCCATACCGGGGGTAATAGTAAAAATACCGGGATATACCATTGGCACACAAACCGGTGCGGACGGCACCTACAGGTTGTCGGTACCCGAGGGAGCAACCTCGATTGTGTTTGAACAGGAGGGCTACATTGCAGATACTATAGCCTTAAAAGAAGGCCCGAATAATATTTCCACGATACTGAAGACAGTAAAGCAACTGAAGGAAGTGGAAGTGGTGTACCGCAAGAAAGGTAACGAAGTAGGCCTGCTGGATACCCGCAAAACGGAGTTCATCAGTGAACGGGAACTGCTGAAAGCCGCCTGTTGCAACCTGAGCGAGAGTTTTGAAACCACCCCGTCTATTGACGTGGCATTTACCGATGCGGTATCGGGCTATAAGCAGATACAAATGCTGGGGCTGGCAGGTCCATATACATTAATCACTCGTGAGAACATTCCCGATGTACGGGGTTTGTCGGCCATCACAGGGCTGACTTATACGCCCGGCAGTTGGATAGAAGGCATGCAACTGAGCAAGGGTACGGGTAGCGTAGTGAATGGTTATGAAAGTGTTGCCNNAAACCTGGAACTACGCAAGCCTTTCGAGGAGAAAGAGCCCAAGGCACATATCAATCTGTACCAGAACTGGCAGGGACGTTCAGAAGGCAACTTAGTGTACAGGAAAGAATTCAGTGAAAGCTTATCCTCCAACATCATGCTGCATGGCAGCGGCAGGTGGTTGAGGGTAGACCAGAACAACGATGGTTTTATGGACCAGCCACTCAACAGCCAGTTTGTGGGACTGAACAGGTGGTTTTACTTCGGACCGAAAGGATTGGAAATACAGGGTGGTGTAAAAGTGGTGCAACTGGACCAGACAGGTGGCCAATTGGATTTCAACGAAGGAACGGAGCAGGTGGCAGGTAACCCATGGGGTTTTAAGATGAATACGCAGCGTGTAGAAGGATGGGCTAAGATTGGTAAGGTATTTCCAAATAAACCAGGCACAAGTACAGGTTTGCAGTTGTCAGGCCTGCACCATAAGCAGGGTGCTTTATATGGCCTGCGCAACTATGATGCTACACAGAATACTTTCTACGCCAACTGGATATTCCAGACTATACTGGGTAATACCAACCATCAATTGAAAACGGGGTTGAGCACGATGGTGGATAACTATAACGAACAGTTTGAAAACAAACTGTTNNGTTTACCCGCAACGAAGTCGTTCCGGGTGCATTTGCTGAGTACTCGTACAGCTACCTGACTAAGTTCAATATCATTGGTGGGTTGCGTGGTGATTACCACAACCTGTTCGGCGCGTTCGTTACACCCAGGTTGCATGTACGTTACGCACCATGGGAGCGTACAGCCATCCGTGGTTCGGTAGGCAGGGCGCAACGTACGGCCAATATACTGGCCGAGAACATTGGCTATATGGCTTCAGCGCGTACATTCCAGTTTATGGGTACCGATGCTTCATTGCCTTATGGTTTGAAGCCCGAAGTGGCCTGGAACTATGGTGTAAACCTCACACAGAAGTTCAGGCTGGGTTATCGCGACGGTGCTTTCTCCGCTGATTACTATTACACTAACTTTGAAAACCAGGTAGTGGTGGATGTTGAGAACGCCCATTCGGTACGATTCTACAACCTGAACGGGGCCTCCTTTGCCAACAGCCTGCAGGGGCAGCTGGACTACGAGCCTATTATTAACCTGGATGTAAGACTCGCATATCGCTGGTACGATGTAAAGACAACGTATGGCGGCATGTTGAAAGAGCGTCCGCTGGTGGCCAAACACAGGGCCTTCGCCAACATTGGTTATGAAACGAGGAACACATGGCGATTTGATTACACAGTCAATTGGGTAGGTACAAAGCGTGTGGCTTCCCTGCACGACCACGTGACAGGTGGCACGCAACCTGAGTTCCAGTCGCCATCATTTATACAAATGAACGCACAGGTAAGTAAAACGTGGAATGAAGTGTTTGAAGTGTACGTAGGCGGTGAAAACCTGACCAACTATATGCAAGAGATGCCGATTATGGGTTCTGACAATCCATTTGGTACAGGCTTCGATGCCTCGATGATATGGGGGCCTGTAATGGGCAGGAATATATATGCCGGTATGCGGTGGTTGATTCGCTAGGTTAAAAGGGTAATAGGTTAATAGGATAATATGGTAAAGCGGGGCGAATGTCCCGCTTTACTATTTTTGTGGTATGACTACGGAAAAAATGCAGGAGTTCTGCGGTTCGCTTAAGGGCGTACACGAGGGTATCAAATGGGAAGACCATTTGTGCTTTATGGTGGCGGAGAAAATGTTTTGCATCACGGGGTTTAATGATAACGACCAGGTGAGCTTCAAAGTGACACCGGAGGATTTTGCATTGCTGACAGAAAGGGAGCATATCATACAAGCTCCCTACTTCGCCCGCAATCAATGGGTAGCTGTGCAGAAACGCAGTGCCCTGAAGCAGGCCGAGTGGAAAGAATACCTGCAGAAGGCCTATGAACTGGTAAAGGCCAAATTGCCCAAGAAAATTCAGAAAGAGATAGACGAACAGAAATAATAAAGCCCCGCAATTGCGGGGCTTTGTATTAAAAGTTGAATCCTTATTATTGGAAGTTGCTGTCTTCAATACCTTTGTTTATGTCAACTGACTCAACATTGGCAGTGATGATTTGTCCCTGGTTGTTGATAGATACTTTGTAAGGAATGAAATATCCATTACCTGCATCTTTATAATCACTGTATTCAACAGTTCCTTCTTCAGCAGAACTCTGTTTTACCAAGTAGCCCGTATTAGCATCATAGTACTCAATAGTTTTTTTGCCGTCGTTGTCAGTTGCTTCTATCTTGTACACATCGCTGCTGTTTACTTTGTCCATTCCGGCAAGTTGACGTTTGATACCGTATTTTTCGGGAGTAAGCTCTCCATATAAGTCAGCTTCTTGTTTAGCTGCAGCAATTTGCTCTTCGTTCAGCGGCATTTTTTGTCCGCCACCTTCCATATAACCTGTAGTGCCGTCGAATACCTGCTTGTTTAACACCATACCCATACCCTCTACTATTACGGATGACTTAGCCGGTGCTTTTTTCATTTCAGTTATTTTGATAGGAATTTCCTGGCCTGCTACTGCGAAAGAACCATTACTTACAGTTTTGATATCTTTAANNCCACCGATAGCTTTGATGTAGTTTTTGTACACTTCATCAGCAGTGATGCCGGCCGGTGCTGCCGCCTGTGCTGTTTCCTTTATTTCAACGCCATAGTTGTCGTAAAAAGTCAGTTTGCCGTCAGCATCGAAGCGCTTCAGTTTTTCAGCAGTTTCGCTTTTGCTGCCTACTACTATGATGTGCGCCGCGTTGGGGTTGATGTATTTACGTGAAATTTCCTGCACGTCTTTGGTCGTAACCGCTGCCAGGTTCTTCAGGTAGTTAGCATAATAGTCTTTCGGCATGTTGAAACGCTCGATATTGATAGCGTATTGCGCTACAGTCTGAGGGTTCTCCAGGCCAATGGCGAAACCACCTGACATATAAGTG
>DINJ01000232.1:5216-5776 GCA_002423665.1 Bacteroidetes bacterium UBA5543
GTGTAGCTGTCGGCGCTTTGGGGTTGGGGTATTTAGCTTTGGGTACATCAGCCTTTTTCCAGTTGCCGAAGTATTTTTCAACCAGTGGTTTAGCTTCTTTCAGCGTTATGTCACCCACTATTGCCATATATGCTACATTCGGGCGGTAGTATGTGCTGTAATAGTCATTGCACTTAGCCAATGTTACATTCTTTACTGTTTCTTCGTTGGCCACTTCACCGTAAGGGTGGTTTTTGCCATAGTTGATAACAGATGTAACATTTTGCAGCATATCATCCGGGCTGTTCTTAGCTGTTTGCAGGGCAGAGAGGCTACGCTTGCGTATCTTTTCCNNGCTATCGGTAACCGCGTTGCGGCATTGTGCATAAGCAGTAAAATTACCTACCAGTTCATCCTGCGAAATAGAAGAGTAAGATCCGTAAGTCCATGCATGTGTTTCGCGCAGGTTCATAAACAGGCGGCCCATAGAGCCACCACCCAGTATGGCGTTAGCTACCTTAGCCTTTACCACATCAGGATGGCCGGGCATCAGGTCTATAGGGTATGTTACGTTCACCACG
>DINJ01000232.1:5894-33010 GCA_002423665.1 Bacteroidetes bacterium UBA5543
TCCTGGAAGTTGGCGTTCATTGCAATATCGGCCATCAGTTCCAGCAACTTTTCATTGTGCTTTTTCAGGCTCTGGCCATACATGCTGCGTGCGCTGGCGCTCAGGCGTGCACCTATGAAGTCGATCTGCTTATTCAATTCATCTTTACTGCGTGTTTTGGTGCCTGCGGTCAGCAGTTCAGACAAGAACTCGCTGTAGCCGGCCATATCGCCTTCCAGTTCTGGGTATACGTCGAACTGTATACTGGCTGTTACCAGGGGTAGTTTGTGGTTTTCCACCACGAATACTTTCAACCCGTTGGGCAATACAAAACTTTCTGTTTTGCCCAGTTGTATTTCCGGGGCGGCACCGGGTTGGGGGCGCTTGCTGCGGTCAAGCTCCTGGGCGTATGATGATACTGCCAGGGCTGCTATTAATATAAAGAGAGATAACTTTTTCATATCTGGAATTATGTATTGAAGCTGTTTTTTAATGATGTTTGATTAACCTTTCTTTTGTTCAGATTTAGGCAGGTAATACAANNTTGGCAACACGCTTCAGATCTTCTTTGGTCAGCTTGGTATAATGTTCCAACTCTGTATTGATCAGGTTAGCATCGCCGAAGTAAGTATGGTATGTAGCCAGGTTTTCTACTATACCTACTACACGCTGATTCTGGCTTACAAAGTCATTTTCAGCCTGGTTAATCAATTTCTGGAATTCATCATCGCTGATAGCGCCTGTTTTCACTTTTTCAATTTCAGCCAGCATAGCTTCCTCCATAATCTTAGGTTCTACACCCATATTGGTGATGCCGAACATAAAGGCAACACCTGGGTCTTCGTTAGGTACCATGAAAGCTCCTACAGCCAGGCCTTTTTGCTGCTTGTCCACCAGTTCTTTCTGGAAACGTGAGCTCTGGCCTTGTGACAGCATTTGCGTCAACAAAGACAGCGCATACCAGTCGGGGGTACCCATTTCAGGAGTGTGGTAAGCTATAACAACAGCAGGCAATTGTACATTGTCGTAAAATTCTACACGCTTTTCAGCAGTTTGCTTGGGCTCTACTTCTGTAGGGCGGGGTACAGCTTTTGTACCGCGGGGAATACCACCGAAGTATTTTTCTATCATTTCTTTTGTGGCTTTGATGTCCAGGTCGCCGCCGATAGCCAGTGTAGCATTGTTAGGTACATAGAAAGTCTTGTAGAAATCCATGAACTCTTCAATTTTTGCCTGGTCTATATATTGTTCCTTACCAATGGGTGACCAGCGGTATGGGTGCTTCGTATATGCATTTTCATACACTACATTAAATATCTGGCCATAAGGCGTATTGTCGTAGCGTTGCTTCTTTTCTTCCTTTACAACCTTGCGCTGTGTTTCCACACCTGTAGCATCTNNTAGTAGAAAGTACGGTCTTGTGAAGTGTTGGCGTTGATTTGTCCGCCGGCACTCTGCACCAGCTTCATGAACTCGCCGCGTTCAATATTCTCCGTACCTTCAAACAGCAGGTGTTCGAAGAAGTGTGCGAAGCCTGTACGCTCAGGATGTTCGTTTTTAGAACCTACGTGGTACATAACAGATACAGCCACGATAGGAGTAGAATGGTCTTCATGCAGGATTACGTGCAGCCCGTTGGGCAGGTCGTATTCCGTGAATTTGATATTGCCTTTTGCATCGGCGTCTTGTGCCAGCAGGCCTGCGCTTATCAAAAGCGGGAAAAAAGCTTTAAGCCTCATAGATATAGATTATTAGATTTTGATTGCAAAAATAATGTTTCATGTTGTATAGCAGGCAGTTAAATCATCTTAACAAAAATAAAATCCCCCGAAATCTAACCTCGTTTATGCATTTTTGCACAAATTTCCGGGATGATTAATACTGTTTTGTTTGATATGGATGGCCTGTTGCTGGATACAGAACCGCTATGGGGTGAGTGTATGCTGCGCATAGCAGGCAGCCACAAGATACCCATTACCGCCGACAAATTCAAGGAAACAACCGGCCTGCGTATATACGAGGTGACGGATTACTGGGCACATAAGTACCCGTGGCAGGGTAGCAGCAGCCAACAGGTGGCTGAGGAAATACTGGATGATATAATTGAATGTTCCAGAGAGCGGGGTAGCATACTGCCGGGTGTTGTTCAGTCGCTGGAACTGTTGAAAGCTAACAATTATAAGATAGGCCTGGCGTCGTCGTCGCCTATGCGTATGATAGATGCACTGGTATCAAATTTCGGACTAAAAGACTATTTCGACACCATCATCTCAGCCGATGCGGTGGAACTGGGTAAACCTCACCCTGCTGTATTTCTTCATGCAGCTAAAGAGCTGGGCTCAAATCCCCTGCAATGTGTCGTGTTGGAAGATTCAGTGTATGGAATGCTGGCAGGTAAAGCTGCACGAATGAAGGTAGTCATCGTACCCGATGTACTGCATTTTCACAAACCTGAGTTTATACTGGCCGATGCCAAACTCACCAGCATGGAGGAGTTTGACCTGGAGCTGTTGAAAGCTTTGTACTAGATTGCATTATAAAAACGTAAATAAAAAGGGTGCGTATTACGCACCCTTTACTATATGAGTTAACCTGTAAACTACCTGCTGTAGTTAGGTGCTTCTTTTGTTATCACAATGTCGTGCGGGTGGCTTTCTGCCATACTTGCCGATGTAATGCGTATGAATTGAGCATCATTTTGCAGTGCTTTCAGGTCTNNCCTGCACGCAGCCCGCCTACAAACTGTTGAGTGATTTCGCTTAATGTTCCCTTGTAGGGTACACGGCCTACTATACCTTCCGGAACTAGTTTTTTGATATCAGCCTCATTGTCCTGGAAGTAGCGGTCTTTTGAGCCTTCCTGCATGGCCTCCACCGAGCCCATTCCACGGTAAGACTTGAATTTACGGCCTTCGTATATAATTGTTTCACCGGGGCTTTCTTCAGTTCCAGCAAAGATTGAGCCTGCCATAATGCAGGATGCACCTGCAGCCAGAGCCTTCACCATGTCGCCCGTGTATCGAATGCCGCCGTCAGCTATCACCGGGATATTACTTCTTTTTAATGCACCGGCTGCTTCCATAATGGCTGTAAGCTGTGGTGCGCCTGCGCCTGTCACTACACGGGTAGTACAGATAGAACCAGGCCCAACGCCTACTTTCACTGCGTCAGCGCCGGCATCGGCCAAAGCTTTCGCACCTGCCGCTGTTGCAATATTTCCACCTATTACTGGCAACTTCTTAAATGTCTTTTTCACCAGCTTCACCATATCCAGCACACCTTTTGAATGGCCGTGAGCACTGTCAAGGGTGATGATGTCTACGCCTGCACTCATAAGTGCTTCTACGCGTTTCAGTGTATCAGCGGTAATGCCTACCGCTGCACCTACCAGCAAGCGTCCGGTTCTGTCTTTGGCGGCATTAGGATGGCTTTTCAGGTGCAATATGTCGCGGAAAGTAATCAGCCCAATGAGTTTACCGTTTTTATCTACTATCGGCAGCTTTTCTATTTTGTGTTTCTCCAGTATGTTTTCGGCTTTTGCCATATTGGTGCCCAGTGCAGCTGTCACCAGGTTATCTTTGGTCATCACCTGGGCTATTGTCTTGCGCATGTTTTTTTCAAAACGCAGGTCACGGTTGGTAAGGATGCCAACAAGTTTATTGCCTTTTTCTACTATAGGTATGCCACCAATCCTGTTTTCACGCATCACTTTCACAGCGTCCGCAACAGTAGCGTCAGGACTTAATGTTATTGGGTCTGTAATCAGCCCGCTTTCACTGCGTTTTACCTTGCGCACCTGCTCTGCCTGGCGTTCAATAGACATGTTTTTGTGTAGAATGCCTATTCCGCCCTCGCGGGCCAATGCAATAGCCAGTGGGGCGTCCGTTACAGTGTCCATAGCTGCCGACATCATAGGGATGTTCAGCTTAATGTCTTTTGTCAGTTGGATGGATGTGTTAACCTCGCGCGGAAGCACCTCTGAGTAGGCAGGTGCCAGCAGTACATCATCGAAAGTAAGGCCTTCGCCGTAGAATTTAGATTTTGCAGCCATGTGCAAAGATATAACGGCAAATGAAAAATGAAAAATCAGTTTTTAAAATATAGCAATAGACTTATTTCGGCGTACTTTAGTCAGGCATTAAATCACGCATTATGTATAACCCGAAGTTGGCATTCGCCCCTGTAGACGAGCAAAGAACCTACCAATACCAGGCATTACAGCAGTTGTTGCAATACATTTCAACGAATTCCCCTTTTTATAAAAAGCTGTTCAAAGATCATAATATTGATATAAATAATATCCGTTCGTTGGATGATATGCACTATTTGCCCACTACAGGCAAGGGTGATATGCAAGAGCACAACTGGGAGTTTTTATGTGTCTCCGAAACAGGTATCAAGGAATTTACAGCTACTTCAGGCACTATGGGCAAGCCTGTAACTATAGCTTTGACGGATAAAGACCTGGACAGGCTGGCATATAATGAACAGCAGTCATTCTTATGTGCTGATGGCCACCCGGAAGATGTATACCAGCTTATGCTTACGCTGGACAGGCAGTTTATGGCAGGTATAGCTTATTACCAAGGTATCCGGAAATTAGGGGCAGCACTGGTACGCACAGGTCCTGGCTTGCCGCAGTTGCAATGGGATACAATCTTCAGGCTGCAGTCCAACAGTATCGTTACAGTGCCATCATTTATGCTCAAACTGATAGAATATGCGCATGAGCATCAAATTGACTTGAAAAAGACACCTGTTAAAAAGGCTGTATGTATCGGAGAGAGCATCAGGACTGCCGATTTTGAATTGAATACCCTGGGGCAAAAGATATATAGTGAGTGGCCGATACATATGTATAACACATACGCATCTACCGAGATGCAGACGGCCTTTACTGAATGTAACGCAGGGGTAGGAGGGCATGAGCTACCCGACCTGGTGATAATGGAGGTGCTGGACAATCATGGTAAGCCTTTACCTCCTAATCAATTTGGCGAAGTAACAATTACAACATTGGGCGTTGAGGGTATGCCACTGCTGCGTTACCGTACGGGCGATATCTGTTGCTACTATGATACGAAATGCTATTGCGGCCGAACATCTCGCAGGTTGTCTCCTGTGTTAGGACGGAAACAGCAAATGATAAAATATAAAGGCACTACTTTGTACCCACCTGCAATATTCGATATATTGAATAATATAGGCTATGTGCGCGACTACGTGGTAGAAACTTTTACCAACGAACTGGGAACAGACGAACTGAAATTGCATATACATACACCGCTACCAATTGACGATTGCGAAGCCAAGTTGAAACCTGAATTGCAAAGCAAACTCAGAGTAGCACCTATGTTGCAGTTCCATTCCGGTAACACTATCCAGCAGATACAATTTCCTGAGGGTAGCCGTAAGCAGGTTAAATTCCTCGATAACCGGGTGAATAAACTTGATTAAACTATGGAGGAGTATGTAGCATTTCATAGGGCCATCAATGTATCAGGCACTAAGATTATTAAAATGGTGCACCTGAAACAGATGTTTGAGGATATGGGGCTTAAGAACGTATCCACTTACATCCAGAGTGGCAATGTATATTTTGAAACTACCAAACTCAGTAATGCTACGCTTTCAAATAAAATAGAAAAGCACCTGCAAAAAGAACTGGGTTTTGAGGTAGAAACCATGGTACGCACTATTGACGAATTGCAATCTATAGCGGATAAAGACCCGTATAAGAAAATAGATGACGATGGTAATGCCGTAGTGTACCTGGGTTTCCTTTCGGAAGAACCTGCTAAGGTTCAGCAGGAACTATTATCGTCTTTTAATAGCGAAATAGATGAATGCACTATTAAAGGCAAAGAGATATACATACTCAGGTACAGGGATAAAGGGAAAGCTAAATTTGAAAATAAACTGATTGAATCTAAGCTAAAAGTAAAATGTACTACAAGGAACAGGAAAACCTTGTATAAGTTACTGGAACTGTATAATAACTAAAACGGCGCGGAATACACCGCGCCGTTTCTTCAACATCACATTACGACTCTTTTTAGTACACCTCAACTCCCTCACTCACAATACAAAAGTACGTCTAGTACTTTCCGCTGCATGTGATCAATGTTACACACTGCACTGATTTTTATCAGTTATTAATTTCCCCCATGTTCTTTAGAACTGTTTACAATTGTATCATACTCTTGTTGCGTTATATATTGTGGTATATATGTACCACCACGGTTTTGCAGCAGGGTATAGAATTCACGCATATGGTTTTTGCTGGCCTTTAACAGGTTTTGATATACTGATATGATATCCTGCTTCTGAATTTGCTTCATAGCCTGTTGCAAGTCGTATATGTCCATATCTTCAATTGTCAGGCCTACTATTATGGCTTCTGTTTCTGAGATGGTTCCTTTTGCTACCAGGCTGTTGTATAACTGTTGTATATCTGTATTGCTAAACACACCCGCTGCATTGTTACCAACAGGGTCCTGCAGGTTGTAAGCTGTCAGCAATGTTGCTATGGCATCCATATGCTTTTGCTCACTGCCGCTAATGTTTGAAAAGGAATTGATATTCCATTTGCTGAACATAGACGTATATACATCCCGTGCCATTTTCTCTTCCTCACGTGTATATATCAATGTTTCTTTTTCAAAAGCAGAGAGTGCGGCAGAGTTGTCCGTCTGCGATGTAGCCGCAGGTGTTACATTGTTTTTTTCTTTTTTACATGATGCGAATGTGAGTACAGAGCCTGTTGTTACTACCAGCATCAATATTGAAATCAGCTTTTTCATAATTATTATTTTTTGGTGAATAATTGCAATACAAAAATATCGCAGATGCTATGCTGTGTCTGTAATATGTGTTACATTTAAAACTGATATTTGTCATCAGTTATGAAAATACTCAGGTGGATAATAGTCATACTGGCATTTATGAATTTCGGCTTCATGACTGTTGATGGTTCTCGCGCACTGATAGTTGGTGATTACTTCAGGCCCGGAACAGGCGAATATGCCGGACAGCTGGGTCCGTGGGCAGGTTTGGTGTCCACCATTGGCATTGACCCTGAGTCCGTTTTGATGAATGGAATTTTCATTGCTTGGGGTACATTCGGTTTAATATTTACAGTGTCATTCGCCATGCGTGTAAAGCGCGCTGATAACGCATTGTTTTTTTTTAACCTCGCTACTTTTTGGTATCTTGTGGTCGGTACCCTTAGCAGTGTTCTACAAGTAGTGCTGCTGCTTTTACTACGTTTTATTAATAAACGGTCCTGATTTTTTCACTGCGCAGTCATTTCTTTTTTGCAGGCTGTTATTTCATTCTGAACGGGCCTTGTTAAAAGTATTGATACATGAAGTTTATTTATTTCATACCATATTTCATTCCTGCAGCTATTATTATTATCACAGTCGAAGTCATCATGAGCATACGTCATGATAAACACTTGTACGAGTGGAAAGACTCAGCAGCTAGCGCAGGTGTAGGTATAGGCGCTGTTCTGATGCAGGTGCTGACCAAGGCAGGAACATTAGCTGTATTTACGGCAGTGTTTGAATTCTTCGGACCCGTAAGGGAATCATTGAACTATACCGCAGCAATTGGACAGAATTGGTTGGGCGCAGCCTGGTGGGTATGGGTGCTGGCCATTCTTGGCGATGATTTTAGCTTCTACTGGCACCATCGTTTCACACACACTATACGCATATTGTGGGCGGCGCACATTCCGCATCATTCCTCTGAGTNNAGCTGGACTATCTTTTTTATCAAGCCTTTTTATTGGCTATGGATGCCTGCGATAGGTTTTCATCCTATTATGGTATTAATGGCTATGTCTATCAACTCTGTTTACCAGTTTACACTTCATTCCTTGTCTGTACCGCACCTGGGTTGGTTCGAGAAGGTATTTAATACACCACAGCTACATCAGATACACCACAGTAAGAACTTCGCCTATATGGATAAAAACTTTGGGGGAATATTGATTATCTGGGATAAAATCTTCGGCACTTTTCACAACGGCCGCGATGGACAGCAAAGGCATTTCGGAGTAACAAAGCCCCCCGCCAGTTACAATCCTGTCAAAATCATAACACATGAATTTGAGAATATCTGGCATGATGTACGTAATGCCAAAACACTCACAGACAAGTTCAACTATGTTTTTGGTGCGCCAGGTTGGAGCTCTGATAAATCATCTCTTACCGTTAGTGAAATGAATAAAATGATTCGTAATGGAAAGCTACCCCCCGAACAAATTAATGCCTTTGGTATTTCAGAATCTGAACCAGCATTAGAGAAAGAAGAATCATAATATTGGCGGGGTTTTATCTATCTCTTATCTTAGCCATATGCTAATAGGAGAATTGTCAAAACGTTCAGGCTTCAGCAGGGATACTATCCGGTATTACGAAAAAATAGGGTTGATAGAATTGCCAAAGAAGTTAAGGAACGTGAATAACTACAAAGATTACCCTGAGGATGTCTTTCTATTGCTCAAGACCATTCGAAAATACAAAGACCTGGGTTTTACCTTAGAGGAAATACGCGAACTGTTGGTGTTACAATCTATACAGGTATTAGATGTATCAAAATTGATACAAATAGTTGAACGCAAAATAACCGGTATGGATACAGCTATAGAAAAGTTACACGAATATAGGTTGAAGTTAGGCAGGGAGCATCAACTGCTACTGGAGAAAAAGACAGGGCATATTATAGCCCTGCCTGAAATGAAAGTTGCCGCTTAAGATGTAATCAGTTTATCTACTATTCCGTAAGCGATAGCTTCTTCTGCATCCATCCAATAGTCGCGGTCAAAATCTTTGATTACTTTCTGGTAACTCTGCCCGCAATTTTCCGCAAGTATTTTAGCGGTCAGTTCTTTTGTCTTGAGTATATGCTTCGCGTTGATTTCAATGTCTTTCGCATTGGCTTGCCAGCCTCCGGTAGCAGGCTGGTGTATCATTACTTCTGCCCTCGGATAGATATAACGGTGCCCCTTTTCACCGCCGGATAATAAAATAGAACCCATACTCGCGGCAAACCCTATGCAATATGTATATACCGGCGAACTGATGGCCTGCATCATGTCGTACATTGCATAGCCTGCTGTAACTACACCACCCGGGCAATTGATATACATATGTATGGGCGTGGCTGGTTGCATAGCTTCCAGAAAACACAATCTTTCCACTATTTCTTCTGAACTATTATCATCCACGGCCCTCCACAGAAAGAGTTTTCGCTCACTTAGGAGCTTCTTATTCAATATGTCACTCATGGACATAGCATAAACAAGTGTATCTGACATTTTTTTTTACAAGTATAGGGGGTGGAGTATAGTCCATGGTGTCATTAGCAGACAGGAATATTTCCTTATTAGGACAATGTAAAAATTTAATAGTAAAATATTATGAATATTAAAATAATGGAAATATCTTGTGTTGTTATTAACTAACTGCTTACTCCTAAACAAAGTACAAAATGAAAAAAGTTTTCAAATGGCTGGGCATACTCGTAGGGATTATCGTCCTGGTAGTAATAGCCGGCGTAGGTTACCTCAATTTTGCATTGCCAGACGTAGGCGAAGCGCCCGAACTAAAAGTAGAATTAACCCCTGAAAGGGTAGAGCGGGGCAAATACCTTGCCCATTCTGTTACACTATGCATGGACTGCCACGCTACCCGCGACTGGAGCCAGTTCGCAGGCCCAATGGTGCCGGGCACCGAAGGCATTGGTGGTGAAAGGTTTGATAGAAATATGGGTTTCCCCGGTGTGTTTTATTCAAAAAACATTACACCTGCAGGCATTGGCAATTGGACCGATGGTGAATTATACCGTGTGATTACGACCGGTGTTCGCAACGATGGGGAGCCTATCTTTCCGGTTATGCCATATCATTACTATGGCCGCATGGCCGATGAGGATATCTATTCCATCATCGCTTATTTAAGGACATTGCCATCTAAGCCCAGCAGCATCCCTGAACGCGAGGTGGATTTNNATGAGGCTGATACCACAGAAGGGTGAGCCGACGGTTATGCCGGAGCCGACAGATGCAAAAGCATACGGAAAATACCTGACCAACGCTGCCGCTTGCCGCGAGTGCCACACACAAGTGAAAGACGGCCAGGTAATAGCTGAACTGGAATATGGTGGAGGAAGAACATTTGAATTGCCCGGGGGCACACTTACTACACCTAATCTTACCCCGCACGCCACAGGTTTAGGTTACTGGACTAAAGAGCAATTCATTGCCAAATTCAAAGGCTACCAGGATTCTACTTATCAATCACCCAAGATTGACTTTATGCATGAATATAACAGTATAATGCCCTGGATGATGTACAGTACAATGACTGAGCGGGACCTCGCAGCCATTTACGAATATCTTCGCACTGTGAAGCCGTTGGACAACGAAACTGTAAAATGGAAACCACGCACACAGGGTGTAGAAGTGGCGAAACAATAAATCACATATAGTTCAAATAAAAAAGGTGCGGATTCCGCACCTTTTTATTTGAATGAAGTTTTTTCTGAACTTATTGTATTACCAACTTCTGCCCTTTATATAATGTATTGGCAGATGAGATATTGACAAAGTACATGCCCGAAGTAATACCGGCTAATGACNNTTTGGCCTTATTGTTTTCCATAACAACAGTCTTGCCGGTTATATCAGTAATCTTTATTTGTAATTCTTCAGAACTGTTGCTGAAGAACTTTAATGCTACCGAGTGGTGAGCCGGGTTAGGATAAAGACTGATATAGCCCCTTCCCATTTCTGTTACAGATACTTTTAATGATTTACAGCTATCATCACTGTTTTGGGCTACAGCAGCGGATAGATTTAATGTACATCCATTTGAATCAGTAATAGTGACGGAATAATTGCCTGCTGTACTTACGATGATACTTTGGAAATTACCACCGCTCGAAGACCATGCATAGTTATGAGGGTTTACACCAAAATGGCTGTTGCCGGGCACTACCGATGTGTCAAACAATACTTCGATTGTGCCTGTGTCGCGGCAGACGGGAGTGGTGACCAATGTTGCGCTGATGATTGATTTCAGACATTGGCTGTTACTTACATTGTCCCTTATCAGGTTGCCGGGCAATGGGCCAAAACCATTCGTCAGGTCTATACCCCGCGACACAAGGTGGCAATAGCTCATGATTGTACCTTTCCATGCAGATGCAGGTTGCGAGTTACTGAACGTACTTGGACAGGTACTGCAACCGCTACCATATTGCTGTGTGGTACAGTTGTCTATTGAGCCACAGGCACCTGCGGTGCCAGTATTCCAGCCGCACCAGTGCGTATGCGGAGATCCAAGGTTGTGGCCTAACTCGTGTGTTACCATCATTACATCCCAAGAGTATGTAGGAACGTTAAGATAGGATCCGTTAACATCTCCATAAGCATAAGCATTGGGTTTATAGCATAGTACATCCAGGTAAGCCACACCTCCATTACCGCCGGGGTCCCTTGCCAGCAGCATGGCCAGGTCTCCGTCGAAATTATTAGCTTTGTTGTTCCACCTGCTGCGGAATGTACTTAAACCTGCTCCAGACGATGAGCTGTCATAATTATCAGCAATAGTCCAGATGTCAACAGATTTAAGTTCGATTGCAATATTTTCATTCTTATACAAGGTTTGTACCTGGTTAAACAGGCCGGTCATATATGTTTGTGTATTTATTGTACTGCTTTGCTTGTTTTTATATAGTGCAAAATCGGCCTCCCAATACAAGCGTACTTTTTTACACTCATAGGCAGCTGTGCCTTTGTCTCCGTCTTTATCATTGTCTTCAGACGCAATGGCAGCAACTTCTTCCGTACTACAACTCATGGGGGGGATTACGGTGAAGTCCTTGTCGTTATATAAAATATATCTTCCGCTATTATCTTCCAGTTTGCCTATTACATAGTTGCCCTCTTCGTTGGCAAATAAGCCCATTACTTCGCCATTGGCAAAAACGCTTAATGAAGCCAGTGAACGGTTATAACCGGCTACTGCGCCCTGGTAATGTACACCCTTGTCGTATCCGAAACGGTGCCTGCCTGTGCCGTCAATGAAAGCTATGTTCGCATCGTACGCCAGCGGGTAGCTTCTCTGCATTTCCAGTCTGTACGTTTTACCATCAGCCGTTTGCAACGCAATTGACACAGCTGCAGGTTGAGTTTCAAATACACGTAATATATTATCTTCCTGCGGCAGTAATATGGTTTCCTTAATCAATCCATCTTGTTTTTCGCCGGTTGTAATATTAAACAGGGAGAAAGATTTGAACTCAATTCCTTTAGCGCGAGCCTGCTCTATTTCAGCGGCTAATACTGTTTTGTTTGCTTGTTGGGCATTGGCCTTTATCGAAAATAATGCGATGCATACATAAAGGAAGATGCTCTTGAATTTCGTAGAAAACATTAAATATTAATTTTGAGTTAATTTGTTGCAAACGCAATTTACAACATAATATGTCATAATAATGTCTTTTAAGATGAATCGGGCAAATGTTGTGATCAGTGCGATTATATATGTCTTATATGTGAAATAACTAAATTTTAATTCTATCTATGGTAACATATGTAACAAAAACAGCGGCCTCCAAAAATGGAAGCCGCTTATTTTTCGAGGATAGAAATGACAAAAAAATGCCGGGCAATGGCTGATCATCGCAAGAAGCCATAGACAAACATCCCGGCAAATATTTTTTAGATACTCACAGCCATTACCAGGCAGGCCAGCATAGCTACGAACAGAATGATTTTCTGAGTTGCCTCTTTCCTTACAATTGTAGCAGTGTAAGGTGCTTCTTTAGCAAGTGTCGGTGTGAAGGCTATGTGTTGCATACTGTGTGTTTTTTGTTTGTTGTTAAAAGCTGTGTTTTTTATTCTTTGTTTTGAAACGCCGGGGCGTTGTGTGTTTTTTGTTGTCTGCGGTAGGTTACTGCCGTTTGACAATACAAAGATGCAACGCGGACATGCCCGTTTGCAAAAAAACGGCTTCGCTTAACGCACTGTTTAAAAATGCTTAACAGGGGGTAATGTTAACGGTTAACCAGTCGTTAGGAAATAAATAGCTTGATTAAAAATTCCTGCGATTGCTGAAATGCTCTTCTATAGCCTGTTTTAAGCGGTTACAGCCTGGTTGGCGTGTACTGTTGTTTCCCGGCTGTTCTTGATAATATAGTAACCTGCAAAGATGAAACATAACCCGATGAATTCAGTGACATATAATACCTCAACATGCCCGGCCTTGGCCGATGACCCGCCGATGCCCGGTAAAAAGCCACCTATGGCAATTAATACGTTGCCCCAGAACCGGTGTTTGAAGTTCCTGTCCTGTGCATATATATATGCTGAGTATATGGCGCCACCTACCAGGAAGGCAAAAGCATAGAGGTTAATAAAAGGAGTAATGTACCTGATATATGTCCACTCCAGTATTTTACCATCTAGTTTAGGGTGTGGGCCTGCTTTTAATGGCGACAGTACCACCAGGATAGATGAGACAATAATAGAAATTGTAAGTATAATAGATAAAGTATTGGCTGTTTTCTTCTTCATCAACAGGTGTACAGTACCTTGTGCCAATGGTGCACCCCCCAGAAAGGCCCCGAATATGTACCATGCCTTAAAGTTGGCAGGAGAATAGCCCATTAGCGTATGCAGGCTTTCTGTAACTGTACCTGCTCCATAAAAGAACACACCCAGCATCCACCAGAAGATATACTTTGATTTTCTGTGCTTACTCCAGTGCTTATAGAGCAATACAAAAAAGTATATAGAGAACAGGGTTGTTGCTATGGGTATATAATTCACTAACGGCATTCTGCACAATTTTTGTGCAAAACTACTACCTCACCAACCTCTTATGTCACAGCAATGTCATTACCGATTTAGAACTTAAAGTTGTAGGTAATGCTCGGTAATACCGGGAAAATAGACACCTGTTTAACAGTTGCTTTCACACCCTGATTCAGGTCGCCTTGGGTATCTACATACAGGAAATAGGGGTTCTGCCTGCTGTACACATTATATACTGAGAATGCCCAGCTGCTTTCCCATCGCTTGTTTTTGCGTTTTTGTTTTTGAGGTGTCAGCCCCGCCGACAGGTCGAGCCTGTGGTAAGCAAACAGGCGGTAGGCGTTCAGGTCGCTGTACTTAGGTACAACTGTCTGGCTGATGAAGTAATAGTTGGTAGGCAGGGTTATGGCATTGCCCGAACCATATACAAATACCGATGAGAATGTCCAGCGGGGACTATGTTCATAAGTAGTCACTAACGACAGGTCGTGCCTGCGGTCGTATTTGGCAGGGTAGCGATTGCCGTTATTCAGGTCGGGGAACTTGCGGTATGTCCACGCCAGGGTATAACCTATCCATCCTGTGAATTTGCCTTTGGTTTTATTAATGAAGAATTCTGCACCGTATGCCTCGCCATTACCGAATACAAAATCCAGCTCAGGGTCTTGTATGGTTGTAGGTATGTAGCCCTCGCGGTATTCTACCTGGTTGCGCATATCCTTATAGTATACTTCGACAGATGTCTCCAGCGCATTATCCAGGAAGTTTCTGAAGTACCCTAATGAATACTGCCAGGATTGTTGTGGCTTTACTATCAGCGTGCTGGGCACCCACAGGTCGGTAGGCAGCGTGCTGCCGTTGTTAGACACCAGGTGTATATATTGGTAGGTTTTGGTANNATTTGTCCTGCGGGATATACAGTACTGTCAGTGCGTTTGCCATTCAGGTTGGTTGTGTAGGTGGTATAGGGGCCTATCTGTCCAAACCAGGAATACCTGATACCTGCGTTCACTTTCAGCCAGCTGAATGGGTCAAACTCATCCATGATGTATGCACCTCCTTCGTGGGCGTATTTTATCAGGGCGTTGTTAGGTTGTAGCTCCACCTCCCCCGCGCTTCCTGAAATCTGGTTCGGAATAAACTTATGATAAGTGTAAGCAATACCTCCTTTGAAGTTGTGGTTAAATGCCGAAAAATAATCTAAATCTATCTTAGCGTTATAATCTCTTACGCCTGACGATAGCTTGAAGTCAAAGTTATTCTGTACGGCACCGAAGGAAAATTGATAATCATTGTACACAACGGTACNNTGGCTTTCAGGTTGGCATCATAAAAGAAATAACCGGAGTTTTTCAAGGCCCCTGTTGCAAAGGGTTTTATCAGTACATCAATATAGGTACGCCTGCCCGAAAGCATAAAAGAGCCTTTCTCTTTTTTAATAGGTCCTTCTACCGTCAGGCGCGATGCGATGAGCCCGATACCGCCCTCTGCATGATACTCTTTCATGTTCCCTTCTTTCATCGAAACATCTACTACCGAAGAAAGCCGGCCTCCATATTTAGCGGGCATGCCACCTTTTATCAATGTTACGTTATTAAGAGCATCGGTGTTAAAGACGGAAAAGAAACCGAACAGGTGGCCTGTATTATATACCACCGCGTCATCCAGCAATATCAGGTTTTGATCAGGGCCACCACCACGTACATAAAACCCTGAGTTGCCCTCACCTGCAGATTGAACGCCAGGCATAAGTTGTAATGTCTTCAATATATCAGTCTCTCCAAAAATAACAGGTAGTTTCTTTACATCTCTGGCAGAAATAGTGATGGTGCCCATGCTGGTGCTGCTGATGTTTTTGTCTTGTTTTTCGGCGGTTATTTCTACCTCTTCCAATTTGGCTTCATTCTCCAGTTCTATATCATACACCCTGCTGGCTTGCATACTCACCGTTTCGGTACGCGTTGTAAAGCCTACATAGGAAAATATTACCGTATAACTACCGGCCGGCATTGATATGGAATAGAAACCGTAATTATTGGTTTGTGTGCCTNNGCCTGCGTCCTGCAAATTCTGAATTGCAATTGTGCAAATGTAAGGGAATGTATTTTTCTAACCGTGATTACCAAACTGTTAAACAGATGGTAATATTTAAACTGTAATAATCTTTACTCCATGTTTGCATTGATTTAATGCAATAGCGTCCATGTAAACATCGGATTTTTATCTATTTTTGGTGATTGGCTATATGGTATTATCTTGCCATCGGGCAGGTACAAAATATTTTACCCTGAAAGTAGTTATAGTATAGTAAAACAGGTAACCCCTCAACAATCCGCAGGTATTATCAGGCAGTTGATTAAACATATCGTTTTTTTACTACCGTTATTGGTGTCAGGTGGCTATGTGCATTCCCAGACTAATACGGACAGTCTGAAACTAGCCCGTCAGCAAAAACTGGATTCTACCCGCCTGGCTCAGCAACGCTATAATGATAGTATGAAGGTTGCACGGGCCAGGATTATCGACTCTACCCGCACCGCTCAGAAAAAANNTGGCCGTTATAAGGGAGTACAAACAGAGTAAACGCTATAAGGATAGTGTAACAGCAATAAGGGAAGCCAGGTTGGATTCAATTAAGCTGGTGCGCCAGCAAAAACTGGATAGCATCAAGGCTGAACGCCAGCGGGTCACCGATAGTATTGTAGCAGTGCGCAAGGCATATGTAGATAGCATAAGAGCCGTGCAGAAGAAACGGTCGGACAGCCTGGCTGTTATTAGGGAGTACCGGCAAAGTGACAGGTACAAAGACAGTGTCGCGGTAGTCAGAAAGATGAAAGCTGATAGCATCAAAGCTGTCAGAACCGCATATTACGATAGTATTGCTACCGAGAGGAAGCGGGTAAATGACAGCATTGCTGCCGTACGCAAGGCATACACTGATAGCCTGGCTACGGCAAGGCAGATATACTCAGACAGCCTGAAGGAAGCACGTAAAGTAAGAACGGACAGCTTGGCCAAATTAAAGGCAAAGCGGGAGAAAGATAAGGAAGTACGTGCCAAAAATAGGGAAGAAAAAGCCCAGTTGGCACTTGAGTTAAAGATTAAGAAGAAGCGGGAGGCGTATAATAATGAACAAATGCTGAAGAAGCGATGGGGTTTCCCGCGTTCAGTGTTCCAGAATACGTTTACACGGTACAACTATTATTTCAATGCAGACCAGAAAATGGACGAGGCATTGGATAATATGCAACGCTTCCGGCGGGAGAACTATGATTCCATGCTCGCATTATTTCCCTTCAACCCCGACCGGGCCTCAACCGTACTGGCACCGGATATGGATAGCATTATCCAAAAGGCATCTCTGGGTATACAGATACATGACCCTCGTACCAAATGGGGAGATGACCTGTACCTGTTGTTGGGGCAGGCTTATTATTACAAAGGAGATTATAAACATGCAGGTGACGCATTCAAATATATAGTTAGCCTTCGCGATAAAAAGAAGAAGAAAAAAAGTAAGACAAACAAGAGCTCTGTTGTGCAGGAAGAGAAATCCGGCTTGGCAAAACTCCTTACGCATGAAAGTGTGCACAATGAGGGTATCCTTTGGTTATCGCGCGTAATGGCACAACAGCACCAGGAAGGTGATGCGGAATCAATATTAGACCTGGTAGAAACAGATCCTAATTTCCCGGGTTCCTTGTCGGGCAGGGTGGCATTAGAAAAATCCTTTATCAGGCTTAATCAAAAAGACTATCGTGGGGCTATTCAGCCATTAAAGGATGTTGCAGATGATAAGCAGTTGCCTGATTCGGTCAGGATACGTGCTGCCTATATCAACGGTCAATTGCAGCAACGTTATGAAAACTATACAGCTTCAGCACAAAGCTTTAAACAGGTTCTGGACTTGCACCCTAAGATAGAAATGGACTTTTATGCCAAAAAGAACATGGCTACCGGCCTGATGTTGGCAGGGGGGGAGCAGGAAGAGGCTGTAGTATTACTGAAGAAAATTTTAAAGGATGGTAAATATGCGCAATATTACGAGCAGGTGTATTACTTGTTAGGCCGATTATCTATTAATGGTGACAGACCCGACGAAGCTATTGTATACCTGGAGAAAGGATTGGATGCACCCAAAGCCACCAGCGGACAAAAGGCAGTTACATACGCTACTCTGGGAGACATATTTTACGATCTGAAAAAATACCAGTCTGCCAAAGACGCCTATGATAGCGCGTCACTATACATTAACGATGCCCCTGACAGCTATGACATGACAACTACCCTGCGCAGAAGTGTCGCATTGGGCAAGTTGACAGGCCCCTTGGATACGATAAGGCATAACGACAGCTTGCTTCTCCTGGCATCGCTTGATGAAAAAGAACAGAGAAGCATTGTGCGGAAATACATCAAAATGCTGGAGGACAGGCGTGCCGATAGCATATTCCGTGCTGAAAATGCCGGTCTTACAGCGGCAATGAAAAATGCGGGCGGCAATACCAATAGTAAAAATAACTACGCAAACTGGTATTTCTCAAATCCGGCTTTGATGCAGAAGGGGTATAACGAGTTTAAGCAGAAATGGGGAAACAGGCCGCTTGCCGATGATTGGCGCAGAAGCAGTGCAGGTGGTTTTGCCAATAACGACAAGAAAGACGAAGATGATGAAAATACAGGGGTTGACGCTAATGGTATTCCCACTGAAGAAAGCCTGATGGCTGCGATACCTGCCGATGAAGCAAGCAAAGAAAAAACATTAGCAGATATACGGAAGGGTTATGTTTCTGCTGCTACAGCTTATATACAAGATCTGGAGGATTATCCGCCGGCCCTCAATTTGCTGGATACACTGGATTACAGATTCCCCAAGCATGAATATGATGCAGAAGTGCTCTATCTGAGGTATTTGGTCGCTGTCAGGCAAAATCAATTTGACGAAGCTAAGAAACTTAGCTCCCGCTTACAGTCAGAATATCCTGACAGTAAATGGGCGAAATTGGCTCGACCCACCGAAGACGGCCAAGGGCTGGATGCCGTAGAGGGAGTAGTAGCCCATTACGACAAAACATATAGTATGTTGCTGAACCGTGAATATCAGCCGGCAGCCACCATGGCCAGGGAGGGTAAAGAGAAGTATAATATTCCTGTTTATACTGAGCGTTTTAACTTGGTGGAAACAATAGCATTAGCAATGTTGGGTGATTTTACCACTGCAGATTCGCTATTGTCTTCATTTATGACTACGCATACCGACCCCAATGACTCTTTACGCCGCTGGGCCGATGCTGTGCAGAGGTATATACAGGAGAATAAAATGAAAGCGGCGGCTGCTAAAAATACAGGTACTACAGTTATTACCGATACTTCAGCTTCGGTTAAGCCGCCGGTTGTACAAGGACCGATACCGGCTACTTATAAGTACGATGCCGCCGATGAACACCTTGTTATATTCACCTTTAAAAATATGGAACAACGGACGAAGGGGGTACAGGCAGCAATAGATGACTTTAATAAGTTTAAGTTCGGTTCATTGCAATTACAGACAGATATCACTATGCTGAATTCATCCGATGGCTTGATTACTGTAAAATCCTTTACTAACAAGAATCAGGCGCTGATATACATGAACAGCCTCAAAAAAACTGCCCAGATTTTCAGGGAATACAGGAGTTCAGAATACGAAGTGATGATGATTTCGTCCTCAAACTACAATAAGTTGATGACAGATAAAGATATCCCTGGTTATACTCGATTCTTCAAGGCTAAATACTAGTCTATCCAAAGTTTATATTTATAACGGCTTATTTTCTTTTTATCCTCAATTCCTTCCGAAAGTTGTAAATTTATTGGAAGTGTAATTGGTTAATGCAAACTACCATATTGAATATATATCGTAAAAGTGAAGACGAAGAAAAAAAGCTCATACTCAGGGAGTATCGGGCTTTGTTGCGCTCTTTGAAACACCGGATAAAAAAAGGTGACCGCCCCCGAATAAGGAGGGCTTTCGAAATAGCGGCTGATGCACATAAAGACACTCGCAGAAAATCAGGTGAACCCTATATTCTGCACCCCATTGCTGTAGCACGCATAGTGGTGGAAGAAGTGGGTATGGGCGTTACATCAGCTATATGTGCTCTGTTGCACGATGTGGTAGAGGATACGGAAATCACTTTGCATGATATAGAAACGGAATTTGGCTCTGACTATGCCAGAATCATAGACGGGCTTACCAAAATATCTACAGTGGTGGATATGAAGTCCAGTACTACGGAGCAGGCTGAGAACTTCAGGAAGATATTGCTTACTCTGGCTCATGACCCTCGTGTTATTCTCATTAAGCTGGCTGACAGGTTGCACAACATGCGTACTCTGGAAAGTATGAAGCGTGAGAAGCAACTGAAAATCGCATCAGAAACCAGCTATATATACGCTCCGTTAGCGCATCGCCTCGGTTTATACGAAATCAAATCAGAGCTCGAAGATCTGTCACTTAAGTATACCCAACCCGAAGTGTATGCAGAAATCATGCAAGGCCTTAGGGAAACCAAAAGAGAGCGTACACGTTATATCAACGAGTTCAGCAGACCTATAAAGGAAACCCTGAATGAAGATGGGTTTAACTACGAAATATATGGCAGGCCGAAATCCGTACACTCCATATGGAACAAAATGCGTACAAAACATGTAGCATTTGAAGAGGTGTATGATTTGTTCGCCATCAGGATAATACTTGATTCGCCTCCTGAAAAAGAGAAAGAAGATTGCTGGAAAGTATATTCTATCGTTACCAACTTTTACCGCCCCAGTCCCGACCGCCTGCGCGACTGGATAAGCGTGCCCAAAGGTAATGGATATGAAGCCCTGCACACTACGGTGATGGGGCCCGGCGGGCGTTGGGTAGAAGTGCAGATACGCACCGAACGCATGAACGAAATCGCAGAGAAAGGTGTTGCTGCTCACTGGCGCTATAAGGAGGGGCATCCAGGCTCGCCTGAAAGTAAACTGGATAGCTGGCTGGAGCACCTGCGTGATGTACTCAGCAACCCTGATACGGATACACTCGACTTTCTGCAGGATTTTAAACTTGACTTGTTCACTGAAGAAATTTATGTGTATACACCCAAGGGCGATATGCGCGTGTTGCCCAAAGGAGCAACTGCTATTGATTTTGCCTTTGATATACACTCAGAACTGGGAGCAAGGTGTATTGGTGCTAAGGTCAATTACAAGCTTGTACCTCTGAGTCATGAGTTGAAAACGGGCGATCAGGTAGAGATTATTACCTCTTCCAAACAAAAACCATCAGAAGACTGGTTGCAATTTGTTACCACTGGTAAAGCTAAATCGAGGATTAAGTATTNNGAAAATTTCAGAAGATGGCAAGGAGATTTTGTTGCGCAAGCTCAAGCATATGGGCGTGCCTGCTTCCCAGCACAACCTGAATGAAATTACCACCTACTTCAAAAAGCCTTCTCCCCTCGATGTATTTTATGGTATAGCTGTAGGCTCATTGGATATAAAAGAACTGCGTGCTTTTACTGTTAATGGCGACAAGCTGATACAGCCCGTAAAAGAGGTGAACCTGGATAGTAAGCATCTGCTATCAGAAGAAGAAATATCAAAAAGCAAACCCGCTAAAGACAGTGAACTTATCATCTTTGGCGAAAGCTCGGATAAAATTTTATATAAGCTGGCGCAATGTTGTCAACCTATACCGGGCGACGATGTATTCGGTTTTATCACTTCGGGCGAGGGTTTGAAAATACACCGTACCGACTGCCCTAATGCAGCACAATTGCTGGCAAACTATGGCCACAGGGTGGTACGTACCAAATGGGCTAAGAACAAAGAAATATCTTTCCTTACAGGTGTGCGTATCATTGGCCTGGACGATGTGGGTGTCATACAAAAAATCACCAATGTCATTTCTGCCGAACTGAAAATGAATATGCGCTCTATAAGTATCGATTCGCACGATGGTATTTTCGATGGTACGATTATGGTATATGTGTATGATACTAAAGAGCTGGATGTACTCTGCCGCAAATTGGGTGCGCTGGAAGGAATTAATAAAGTGACAAGGCTGGAGGCAAGAGGAGAATAACCCTTTGCCACTGAGAATTTTTTAGAAATATGCTGACAGGAAGATCATCTACAGAATTATACAACCAATATTTAGAAACCACCCAGCAGGCTGCTGACCTGGGTTATGCATCGGCTGTGCTGGGTTGGGACCAGGAAGTGTATATGCCACCCAAAGGCTTTCCATACAGGGGCAGGCAGTTAGCTACGCTTGCTTCGCTAGCTCACGATATGCTAACATCTGAAAGCTATGGCAACCTGTTGGAGGAACTATCGGGCAGGGGAGACCTGGATGAAACACAGGCAGACAATATCAGGCTGAGTAGAGAGGATTACCAGAAGAGTAAGAAACTGCCTACTTCTTTTATTGCGAAAATTACGGAGCAGACCAGCGTAAGCTACGATGCCTGGATTAAGGCGAGAAAGGAAAATGAATTTGCTCTTTACGCACCTGAGCTGTCTAAAATGATAGCGCTGAAAATAGAACAGGCACATTTATACGGCTATGAACAACATCCCTACGATGCGTTGATGGACGACTATGAAAAAGGTGCTACAGTTGCCATGCTCGACCCTGTATTTGCTGATGTAAAGCAACAACTACCTGCATTGCTTGACAGTATTAAAAATGCGCAACAGGTAGATGATACATTCCTGCAACGTTATTACAATAAGGATAAACAATGGGAGTTCTCTATCGATGTGTTGAAGAAGATAGGATATGACTTTGAAGCCGGCAGGCAGGATTTGTCAGAACATCCGTTTACCACTTCATTTGCACCTGAAGATGTGCGAGTAACTACTCGTGTTGACGAACATGATTTTGCTTCATTGTTGTGGAGCAGTATTCACGAGGGCGGCCATGCGCTATACGAGCAGGGGTTACCGGCCAATCAATATGGCCTGCCGTTGGGAGCAGCAGCATCGCTTGCGGTACACGAGTCACAATCCCGCCTGTGGGAAAACTGCGTAGGCCGCGGTATCCATTTCTGGAACTATTTCTATCCGCAATTGCAAAAATCATTTATCGTACAATTGAGCGACGTGTCTGTGGAGCAGTTTTACAAAGGTATTAATAAGGTGCAGCCATCACTTATACGTACCGAGGCCGATGAATTAACTTATCATTTCCATGTATTGATACGATACGAAATAGAAAAGGCGTTAATCAATAAAGAACTTGACACAGCGGGATTAGCTGATGCATGGAACAGTGCATACAAGCAATACTTGGGGGTGACCCCGCCTGATGATAAGCAAGGGGTATTGCAGGACGTACATTGGGCTCATGGCAGCTTTGGGTATTTTCCTACCTACTCGTTGGGTAGTTTTTATGCGGCTCAGTATTACGGGCAGGCCAAGAAAGAAATAAAAGATATGGAAACCCTGCACGAACAGGGCGACTTCAGTAGCTGGCTGAATTGGCTGCGCGAAAAAGTACACAGGCACGGCAGAAAATACAGGTCGGCGGAACTGTGTAAACATATTACAGGTACCGGTTTGAATTTTGACGCTTTTATGCAATATGCCCGTAATAAGTACCACGACGTATATGATATAACAACACCTGATGCAACGGCAGGTAAACATACATAAAGAAGCACTTACGCCTGAGGAATTGCAGTTTCTTAAAGACAAAGACGAAAAAGAAACACGCAGTTTTTACCGGGCTATACGCGTTTTTATGTTTGTCTGTTTCATTATTCCGTTTATAGTAGCCTGGATGCGGGCTATTGATGGTGATGATACCCCTTTTGAGTTGGGAGATTANNACATTCCTGTTGTCCTTTACCGGGCTCTGTGCCTGGCTGGCATACAGACGTAGCCTGCAAAAGGTTAAGGCGGACATCAGGCATAATAGCAAAACTATTGAGCGTACACGTATTACCCGCAGGCAGTATATGCCACAAAATCATACATACTACTTCTACCTGGATAGCCCCAACAAACTAAGTATAGAATTGACAGAATCTGACTATTATATGCTGAAAGACGGAGACGAGTTGAATATAGAATATTCCACCCATGCTAAATTGTATTTCGGGTATTTTTAACTTTGCCACACAATTATGTTGAGAGTAGGTAAANNATAGCAGGCGCACACGGGTTGCAGGGTGCGGTAGTGCTTCGCCAGATAATAGACGACACGGGTTGGCTGAAAAAAGGTGATGTATTGTTCATTGAACTGAAGCGGGAAAGTTTTATCCCATACTTCGTAGAAACGACAAAAGCTGCCAATGACACGGAGTATATCATCACTCTGGATGAGGTTCAGGACACAGAAGAAGCTAAGAAACTGGTCGGTAAAACTGTATATGTAAAGGAAGAAGTGCTGGAAACAGCCAAAGTAGACAGCCCGCTCATGTATATCGGTTTCAACCTGGTAGACAAAACAAGGGGCGGGGTAGGCACGATAGAAGATGTACTACTGATGGGCAAACAATGGATTGCCCGTCTTACGGTTGACGGAAAAGAAGTACTGATACCACTGGTAGAGGATATGATTCTGGACGTGAACTACAAGAATAAGTACCTGCGTATGGACCTACCTGAAGGTCTGCTGGATGTTTATCTCGGTGGTAAATAACTGTTGTTGAATTACTTTTGTCCCGATAGCTATCGGGATTTGAATTTTTACTTAATCATGCGTATTGACATAATAACCGTACTGCCTCAGTTGCTGGAGAGCCCTTTCAGTCACTCTATACTGAAGAGGGCGCAGGCCAAGGGCCTGCTGGATGTGCACCTGCACAACCTGCGCGATTATACCCCTTATAAGCAGGCTCAGGTAGATGATTACCAGTTTGGCGGAGGTGCCGGCATGGTCATGATGCCCGAGCCTCTGGCCATATTGATAGAGAAACTACAATCGGAACGTAAATATGACGAGGTAATATATATGACACCGGATGGAGAAACTTTGAGGCAGGGTATGGCTAACTACCTGTCTATCAGGGAGAACCTCATGATTATTTGTGGGCACTACAAAGGGATTGACGAGCGTATCAGGGAGCATTTCGTCACCAGGGAGATTTCCATAGGCGATTATGTGTTGAGTGGGGGAGAATTGGCTGCTGCTGTACTTGTAGACACGATAGGTAGGCTGATACCCGGTGTGCTGAACGATGAAACCTCGGCTTTGTTCGATTCTCACCAGGATGGCCTGCTGGCACCGCCTGTATATACCCGCCCGGCTGATTTCAGGGGCTGGCNNAGCGGCGACCCTAAAAAGGTAGACGAATGGCGCCACGAGCAGTCGCTGAAACGTACGGCAGAGCGCCGTCCGGACCTGCTGGAAGATTATGGAGAATGATTCAGGATATTTTTTTGTAAAAACAAATAAACCTATTACCTTTGCAGACCCAAAATGTAAATTAAAATGGACAACGCAGTAGCATATGTTCACAGTCAGATGACAACCGCGAGGGAAATTCCTGACTTTAAGGCTGGTGATAATATTACAGTTGATTATAAGATTGTTGAAGGTAACAAATCACGTATTCAGTCATNNATCAAGCGCCAGGGCAGGGGTTATACCCAAACCTTTACCGTTCGTAAAATTTCTGACGGTGTAGGTGTTGAGCGTGTTTTCCCGCTGCACTCGCCACATATCGACTCTATAAAGATAAACAAGCGTGGCCGTGTACGCCGTGCTAAACTGTACTACCAGCGTGAGCGTTTCGGTAAGTCAGCACGTATCAAAGAGAAAAAATTCATCGCTGTTAAAGAAGCGTAATACTTTAGTAGCTACGACACTCAAACGCCCCGTTCTAACCAGAGTGGGGCGTTTTTATTGTTTGTTTCTTAAATGTATAATGGTTCATATATAAGCGTCCTGGTTTGTAATAATGACATAAATGATGTATATTTGGTACTGTAAATTTATAGACTAATGCATGCTATATACGCATTAGCTCCCAACAAAGCTCTTTGAAATACCTCCCTATTATGAATGAAAACAGCAACACTTTTTAAAATCATTTTTCCGGGAACAAAACGGAACAAAAAACGCTAAGTAATCAATCTCAATTACTTAGCGTTCTATATGTTTTAATTATTTAGAAATTCCGGCAACACTTTGGCAACACTTGTCCCGCCAAGGTGGTGAAATCCGCAAAAATTAGCCTTGTTGTGGTGCCTCTCCCTGTGGTGGGCGCTGCGGCCTGTTACCGCCACCTCCTTTGCCACGGTTGCGATTACCTCCCTGGCGGTTGCCCTGCTGGTTGCGGTTCTCACCGCCACCTTGTGGTTTGTTACCCTGCTGTGCCTGTTTAGGCTGTTGCTGCTCTCTTTCTCCCTGCTGCGGACGTTGTGGCCTGTTACTGCCACCCTTATTGCCATCGCGGCGTGGCTGGTTATTGTCGCGGGCTTGTTTGGGTTGTCCTCCCTGCTGGTTGCGGTTGTCGCCGCCGCCTTGTCCACCCTTGCCTTTGCTGCGGCTTTTGCTCTTTTTCTTCGAGCCTTTTTCCAGCGAGCGCAGGCTTATTTGGCCCACATCGTTTACAAAGCCGGCGTCTACTTTTATGGCCGATTTGCTGCCCGAGGCTTCCAGTTCTACAGGTTGCAGTTCTTCAGGCTTTACGCCTTTCTTGTTCAGCTCCAATATCTCCTTCACGCGCTCTATGCTCAGTGGATATTGTTTATTGCTTTCACGGAAGCTGTACCACATCAGGTTTTTGAAGATGTCGCGTTTCTGCAGGAAAGCCTTGCCGTTAGAGGTTTCTATAACATCAGCCTGTTCTGGAAAAACCGATAAAGCGTCTATATATGTATCCAGTTCATAGTTCAGGCAACACTTCAACCTGCCGCATTGGCGGNNATTGGCCGCTCAATTTCGCCTGGTTGATAGATAAGTTCTGGTAGCGTGCCGCAGTGGTGTTTACGCTTTTAAAGTCAGTAAGCCAGGTGCTGCAACACAACTCGCGTCCGCAACTGCCTATACCGCCTACTTTGCCACTCTCCTGGCGGGCGCCTATCTGCTTCATCTCCACCTTCACCTTGAAGTCACCGGCGTACATCTTTATCAGTTCGCGGAAGTCCACCCTTTGGTCGGCGGTATAAAAGAAAGTTGCCTTTTTGCCATCTGCCTGTAGTTCTACTTCTGCCAGCTTCATATCCAGGTTCAGGTTGCGTGCTATGGCGCGGCTGCGTACCAACAGTTCCTGCTCTTTGGCTTTATTCACCCTGAACATTTCCAGGTCCTCGTCGGTAGCTACACGTTGCAG
>DINJ01000162.1:0-2665 GCA_002423665.1 Bacteroidetes bacterium UBA5543
CAGGTCTTTGTTCTCCAGCATCTTCATATAACGCATCATCTGTGTTTCGCTATGATGACTGTTGAACACAGGGTGGGTGAGGTATGATGATGTACGTGTAAGCGCAGTTGGAATATTCATCAGCGCCAGGTCGTTATGAATATCGAAAGACACGGCGTCTTCGTTGTTCATAAACACGTTGATGATGTCAGCTATATCTGCTGTTGTAGTAGTTTCATCTATAGATATTGCTATTATCTTATTATTATCTGCAAAGTACCTGAAGTTCATACCAGCTATCTCGGCACGCGCCCTGATAACATCAGCCTGCGGTACGTTCACCACTATGGTGTCGAAGAATGTATCAGAATAAACAGAATAACCTGCAACTTTCAGCTCCTGAGCCAGAGTGCTGGCCAGTACAGAAATGCGCTTGGCAATATCTTTCAATCCGTCGGGGCCGTGGTAAACAGCGTACATAGCAGCCATATTGGCCAGCAGCGCCTGTGCGGTACATATATTAGATGTAGCACGCTCGCGCTTGATATGCTGCTCACGTGTCTGCAATGCCATACGCAGTGCACGGTTGCCTTGTGCGTCTATGCTGACACCGATGATACNNGCTTGAAATCATCAGATGAAGCCATGAAAGCTGCGTGCGGGCCACCGAAACCAAGCGGAACACCAAAACGCTGTGCAGAACCCAGGGCAACATCGGCACCCAACTCGCCCGGAGAGGTGAGCAGGGTAAGTGCCAGCAGGTCGGTAGCCATAGCCACGTAAGCACCTGCCGTATGTACTTTTTGTATGAAGTTGCGGTAGTCTATTATCGCACCCTTATCGTTGGGCTATTGTACCAGCGCGCCAAAGTAGCTGTTGTCTATATCAGCAGTTTTGAAATCGCCGAATACCACTTCTATATTCAGTGGCGTGGCACGTGTGATTACCAGGTCTTTTGTTTGGGGGAAGGTTTCCTCGTCAACAAAGAACTTGTTACGGTCAGGGTTGTCGTGGTCTTTGTTCAGCGCGCTGAAGAACATGCTCATTGCCTCAGCGGCAGCAGTACCCTCGTCCAGCAGCGATGCGTTGGCCAGTGGCAGGCCTGTCAGGTCGCTCACCATTGTCTGGTAGTTCAGCAGGCTCTCCAAACGTCCTTGAGAAATCTCAGCCTGGTATGGAGTGTATGAAGTGTACCAACCCGGATTTTCAAACAGGTTGCGCAATATAACATTAGGCGTGTGGGTATCGTAATAACCCTGGCCTATGTAGGTTTTTAATGTTTTATTCTTGAGAGAGGTTTCTTTCAACTGGTTTAAGAATTCCGCTTCGCTCTGGCCGGCTGGTATAGCCAGCGACTTGTCCATGCGTATAGCTGAGGGTACCGTTCGGTCGATCAGTTCTTCAAGGCTGCTAATACCAATTGTGCTGAGCATTTGCTCTGTCTCCCGGGCATCGGGGCCAATATGGCGCCCTGTAAATTCCCCATTCTGCTTAGAAAATAGNNAAAAATTAAGAATATGCAAATGTAGCGGGATAGGCGGTAATTGCAAAACAGACAGCCCTGCAACATAATATAGGTTGATGTGAGCATAATTGCCGTAAATGACAACAAAAGTGCTGTTTTTTATCAAGGTGGGTTCTTTTAAAGGCGTTGATTTTCATGTGTTTATAAGTGGTTTGTTAACTTTTGTTATCAAAATACAATTTTTCAGAATTGACAACATATATAAAGGATGAACATTTGGCAAGGGGCAGCGGTGACAAGAATCAGTTTTTAGGAAAGCAGAGTGTGGAGAGGCTCGGCGCATGATAAGGGTATTATTTATTAGTACAAAAATACACAAAAATGATGATAATATAAATTAAAATCACAATTGTTGTCTGGAAAAACATAGTATAAAAGGTAATGTTTTATATCTTAAAGCTTTAATGCATCCTGATGAAGCGCCAGCTCATTTTTTTACTGCTGCTTTTTACTGCCTGTGCTGAGAAACAGGCAAGCACTCCTGTTGATATTGCGCGGGATAGTATAACCCCGTCGCAGGTGACTGTGCTTGCTGACCTGCCCGACAGCCTTCAACCTGAAGTGGTGATGCTGGATACCATGCCTGAACCTAAGTCTTTTGTTATACCTGCTGAGATGGTAGAAGGAGAAAACCCGGTAAGCATTAGCGAAGTTGGCAGGTTCAACTTTACAGTCTACTCTTCTGCTGACGGGCTGGCGCTGGACGGTGCCAAGGCTGCATTTACAGATAGCAGGGGCCGGTTATGGTTTGGTANNTCATTCATTTACCAATTATACAGATGTACACGGGCTGGATCAGAGTTGCGAAGCAATCGGTGAAGACACCAGGGGCAGGATATGGCTTGGAAACCAGAACTATGGTGTGGCCTGCTACGACGGAAAATCACTAATACGTTTTTCTGAGAAAGAAGGACTTGCAGGGAATGCTGTTAGTTGTGTTACGGGCACCCGGGATGGGAAGGTTTGGATAGGTACTACAAAGGGCCTGAGTTGTTATCATGGAGACGGATTCACAAATTATAATAAAAAAGAGGGGCTCCCGTCCAGAGCTATAGCAACAATAGTAGAAGATGACAAAGGCCGGTTATGGATAGGTACTGATGCGGGTTTAAGTTGTTACTCCGGGGGTAGTTTTAAAAATTTCACTGTTAAAGATGGCCT
>DINJ01000162.1:2755-9815 GCA_002423665.1 Bacteroidetes bacterium UBA5543
GTTTTGAGGGTAAAGCGTTTATCAATTTCTCAGGAGTAAGAGCATTAGCCAGCACTTTTGTAAAATGCCTCACCGAGGATCGTAAAGGTAATATATGGATAGGTACAGACAGCGGGTTGACGCGTTTTGACGGTACCTGTTTTACTCAATACAAACACCCGGCTATAAGTGGTGCATGGATAATGGGTATGCACGAAGACAAAAATGGTAACCTCTGGCTGGCAACAGGCGGACTGGGTGCAATACGATACGATGGTAAAACATTTACACGTTTCACAACAAAGCAGGGGCTGTCATCCAACACAATAATGAGTATAACGGAAGATACTGCAGGCATTCTTTGGTTTGGCACAGGTGGTAACGGTTTATGCAGATATGATGGCAAGAGTTTTACCAATTATACTACAAAACAAGGTTTGGTTTCTGACTATATATGGACGATGGCAGAAGACCATATCGGTAATCTCTGGCTCGGGTCTTATAACAATGGGCTGAGTTGTTACGATGGTAAAAGCTTTACCAACTACACTACCCGGCAGGGATTGAGCCATGGACAGGTATGGCGGATACTTGAGGATAGTACGGATAATTTATGGATAGGCACCAGTGCAGGGCTGAATATTATGACGGCTGCAATACGCAAACAAGGACATTCGCTCCCACCAGGAACACCACTTTTCAAAACCTTTACCCAAAAAGACGGCTTGTCTGACAACTGGGTAGGGCAAATGGCATTTTTGCCTGATGGTAAAATAGCTATTGCTGCCAATATGGGATTGAATCTGTTTACTATGCCGGGCGATCTGTCAGGACCGGAGGATATGACATTGCTCAGCAACAGGACCGGCTATCCGGTAACTGATGTGAACGCAGCACAGACTAGTTTGTTTGTTGACAGCAAAGACATCATTTGGCTATGTACAAGCTACGAAGGAACCAGCCTTCTCAGGTACGACCCGTCAGCATTGGATAAAGACACCGTTTTGCCAACAGTTGTCATCAAGAGCATCCAGATAGACGAAGAACCTGTAAGCTGGAGCAGTCTGTTGCCACAGCCGGAGGCTAAAGAAAATACCACTCCTGCATATGCTATGGAGGAGGCTGATATATTTGGTGGCGAACTTTCTCAGCGTGAAAGAGACAGCCTGCGCAAAAAAATATAAAGGGGTAAAATTCGATAGTCTTTCCGCTTTCTATCATGTGCCCCAAAACCTGGAATTGCCCTATGAGCACAACCATATTACTATCCTGTTCAACGCCATTCAACCCGGTCGTCCACAAGGGGTACGCTACCAATACATGCTGGAAGAATATGATGATGACTGGAGTCCTGTGACTAAAAATTCCACGGCTGTATTTGGCCATATGCATGAGGGTAGTTATACATTCAAAGTAAAGGCGCAAAGCCCGGACGGTGTGTGGAGCGAACCGATTGAATATACATTCAGAGTAATGCCGCCCTGGTATCGTACATGGTGGATGTATGCTACTTACATAATCCTGTTTTTGGTGGGCATGCGCATTTTCAATAAATGGCGTGAACGTAGCCTGAGAGCAGATAAAGAGAAGCTTGAAAAGACAGTTGCAGAAAGAACAAGGGAAATAGCAGAAGAGAAAAAGAAATCAGACGATTTGTTGCTGAATATTCTGCCGGAAGAAGTAGCTGACGAACTTAAAGAACGTGGTGCCACCACAGCACAACAGTATGACCATGTAACGGTATTGTTTACTGATTTTGTGAACTTCACAACTGCGGGTGAACATTTGGGTTCGCAGGCATTGGTAGAGGAATTGCATAACTGCTTCAAGGCATTTGATGAAATAATAGACAAATACGGTATAGAAAAAATAAAGACCATAGGCGATGCTTACTTAGCAGTGTGTGGGCTGCCTACAGCAGACGATAGCCATGCAGAAAAAATAGTGCAGGCTGCGCAAGAGATAAGAGCTTTCATGCTGCAACGTCGTGAGCAATTGGGAGATAAAACATTTGAAGTGCGTATTGGTATACACAGCGGTAGTGTAGTAGCAGGCATAGTAGGTGTTAAGAAGTTTGCTTACGACATATGGGGCGATACAGTAAACACTGCTGCACGTATGGAGCAAAACAGCATTGCCGGGCACATCAATATTTCACAAACAACTTACGTGATGGTAAAAGATAAATTCACCTGTACCTATCGTGGAGAACTGGAAGCGAAGAATAAAGGGAAATTGAAGATGTATTTTGTGCAGGCATAGGGTTTTATTTTATATATTAAAGCATTTATCTCTATTTTGTGAAGCGAATTTCATGGCTGATAAGTATCTGCATTATTTCCTGTATATACGATAATACTTATGCTCAAACTGAACAATCAGTTATTGACTCATTGTTGAAAGAATTGCCTAATGTAGAGAAGGATACTGACAAGGTGAATTTACTCTATAATTTGTCAGATGCACTTTCGGAATCAAATCCGGATGAAGGAATAGAATATGGGCAACAAGGGCTTGAAATCTGCAAAAAAATGAATTGGAAGTTAATGCAGGCAAAAATATATCATGCTATCGGCCTTAATCATCTATATAAATCAGATTATAATAAAGCTCTTGAATATTATACTGAAACATTGAAACTATATGAAGAACTTGGTGACAAACGAAATATAGCAGGAGGTTACAATAACATTGGCAATGTATATCATCGTCAGAGCAACGACAAAAAAGCTTTGGAGTATTACATTATGGCGTTAAACCTAGCTGAAGAAGCTGGCATTAAACAATTTGCTGCGAATATTACCGCCAATATGGGCAATATATACAGCAACCTGAAAGACCACGAAAAAGCTCTTGAATGTTTCATTAAATCTGCCAGCTATTTTGAAGAAATGGGAGACCAATATAGCATAGCCGGTATAACCGGAGCCATTGGGGCTGTATATCTGAAGCTAGGCGACTATAGTAAAGCTCAGGAATATCTATCGCAAGCGCTGGAACTGTCTGAAAACGGCGGCTACAAATTGACTGCCAGGTTTGCAGCATTAGACATGGGGTCAACCTATCAGTCTATGAAGAAGTATACGATGGCAGCTAAGTATTTTCAGATGTCATTAAGGCTGGCAGAGGATTTGGGTGACGAGTCCGGTAAGGCAGAAACCTTAAGTAATATTGCCGGACTTTATATTGAAATAGTAAGGCACACTGGTTCAACAAAGAATCAGGATGGTGAAAGTGTAGACGATGGTTTTATCCCCAAAGGGAGAAACGCATTGCTCTCTGCAACTATATCCAATTTGCAAAATAGCCTTGCGATAGCTAAGGAAATACAAGCATTTAATATCATGTTGCGGTGTTATGACCTTATGATAGATGCGTATAGGCTAAGTGGTGATTACAGGAAAGCCATGGAAGCCTCAGATAACTACCATGCTATAAAGGACTCCATATTTTCGCAGGAAAATAAGGAAGAGATATTGAAAATGGCTATGAAAAATGAATATGACCGCCAACGCCTCGCAGACAGTTTGCAAAATGTCGAAGCCAAAAAGATAGCTGCTATCAAACTTCAACGCCAAAAAACGTTTACCTATTCAGGAATAGGCGTAGCGCTTGTCTTGTCTGTACTGGCTTTCTCTATCGCCAAAGAGCGCAAAAAGTCAGATAAGTTATTGTTGAACATTCTGCCCTCTGAGGTGGCTACAGAACTTAAAAAGAAAGGTGAAAGCGATGCGCAGATGTTTGATAATGTCACCGTACTCTTCACTGATTTTGTCGGTTTTACCAAAGTGTCTGAACGGCTCAGTCCGCAAGAACTGGTACATGAACTACACGAATGTTTTAAAGCATTTGACGAGATAATGGGCAGATATAGTATGGAAAAGATAAAGACCATAGGTGATGCATATTTAGCAGTTTGTGGTTTGCCAACAGCTGATGAGCAGCACGCAGAAAAAGTAATCAATGCAGCAATAGAGATAAAAAACTTTATGGTTGATCGACATCAACATTTCGGTGACAGGACATTTGAAATGCGTATTGGTGTCCATACCGGGCCTGTAGTAGCGGGTATAGTAGGCGTAAAGAAATTTGCCTATGATATTTGGGGAGACACGGTGAATACAGCCAGCCGTATGGAAAGTAGTGGAGAGCCGGGCAAAATCAACATCTCACAAACCACTTACGAACTGGTGCAAGATAAATTTACCTGCACTTATCGAGGCGAATTGGAAGCCAAGAACAAGGGCAAGTTGAGGATGTACTTTGTGGAGGCATAGCCTTCCTCACCCGTTTAGGGTGACTTTTTTTCTGTTGAAACAACGATGACAATTCTGCCAGTGGTTTTAACAAATCTATAGCTATGCGCCTGATTTTTGAATAGTAGCCACCCTATAGCTTTGCCCGAAACTTAATCCTTATGAGACAAATACTACCACTACTTTTTATTGCCATAGGTGCAGCCGATGCACAGGCGCAATCAATTCATTCCTCGTTAAAAAACACACCGGGCAGTATGGCAAGAGCTATCGCNNGCACAATCTGCCCGTAGCGGAGCTAAAACAACAGCTGCGTACTGGAGGCTGGCTGCCACATCTGATTATAGTTTTGATGGTACTTCGCTGGCACTGTCTGACTCAGCTTTTTATAAATATTCAAATGGCAGGGGCTCAACTATAGGCGTTGATGACATATTTGTGGATGACTATGGACTGAGCAGCGCTATACTGTATGATACTGCAGTAATGCTGACCGATAACGGTGGAGGCCTTGAACCGTACAGGAGGTACATCAGTAATTTTAATAGCAGCAACCAAAGGATGGAATTCCTGGAGCAGACTGATAATGGTGGCGGCCTGAAAGACAACAGCAAACAGCTTGCAGTTCGCGACGCGAATGGTAATATAACCAAGGAAACAACTTTATACTGGAGCGGATTGAACAATAACTGGGACACCAGCGGTATTACCTTCCGGGTATTCGACAACCAGAACAAATTATTGTCGGACAGTACTGTGAACCATGTGATGGGTGTACCTAATCCGTGGAACAAATCGGTATATACCTACGATGGCAGTGGCAATATGGTACACTCTATGACTTACAGCTGGAACGGCAGTGGATGGGATACTGCTGGCCAGGTGATTAACACATACAGCAATAACAAAATAGTGACATCACTGGAGCAGGATTATGATACAGCAGGCTGGGTAAACAGCTATGCGGACAGTACCGGGTATGATAATAATGGTTACTACAATTATCATCTGCCAAAATACTGGGATGTTGATTCTGCAGACTGGATATATGACCAACTGGAAACCAGGATAAATAACAGCAAAGGCCTGCCTACAAGTGTATTCTTTTCTCAGTGGAATGATACCACAAGCATGTGGGAAATACAGGGAGAAGGCGAAGTAAGCTATGATAATAATGATAACCCTACTACGATAGAAGTGTATGTATATTTTGGCGGGTTTAAACTCCCTACACCATTCTTTATACGCAATATGTATTGGGAATATTACTTCAATGTAGGTGTGCAGGATGCACAAAAAAAAGAACATGTTGTTGTATATCCTAATCCGGCCACTACAAATATCAATATAGTATTGGGTGAGCGTAAGGATGCTACTGTGAAACTCACCAGTATGAGCGGACAAACCGTGAGAAGCATGCAGGCAAATGGTGTGCAAAAAGCGACACTGAACGTAAACGGGCTGCCCGCAGGTAACTATATACTGAGTGTAGAGAGCGAAGGCCATGCACCCGCCAGGCAATCAGTAACCGTACAGTAGAAGATTTTTTCTGTTATAGTATAATAGCCCCGCAGTTTTGCGGGGCTATTTTTTAACATAATACTTTTCCTGTTAATGCATTGTTTGTATATCTTTATTGCTAAATATTTACCCTATGAAAAAAATAATATTTCTTCTGATTGTATTGGTCTCAATGAGTAAAGGTGTAAATGGACAACCAGATAAAGATATTGTTTGGCAGAAAACTCTTGGTGGAAACGGTGATGATGTTGGCAGGTATATATTTCAATGTAAAGATGGTGGTTACCTGTTAACAGGGATTTCAACATCCAACGATGGAGATGTAACTAATAATAAGGGCGGAGGTGGCGATTATTGGATTGTTAGAACCAACTCAACAGGCGACATTATATGGCAAAAGACATATGGAGGTACTGACATAGATATACCGGTAAAAGGTAAAGAAACTTTAGATGGCAATTTTATTATCGCAGGCTATACAAAATCAGGTGATGGGGATGTTAGTGGACTCAAAGGTGAAAGTGATATTTGGGTCATATTATTGGATACACTTGGGGGAATTAAATGGGAAAAAACACTTGGAGGAAGCGATATAGACCAAGCTGCGGACATAGCTATATTGCCAGATAGCGGGTTTCTTGTATCAGCAACTACATTTTCAAACGATGGCGACATATCTTCCAATAAGGGTGGTTATGATTGCTGGGTTGTAAAATTAGACAATGCCGGAAAAATCCAGTGGGAAAAAAGCTACGGCGGAACAGGTTCCGATCAATCGAAAGACATTATACCAACTGCAGATTCCGGATTTGTGTTAGCGGGGCTCACATTTTCTAATGATATGGATGTGCAGGGCAACAAAGGACAGTCTGATTATTGGGTTGCAAAAATGGATAAGACGGGCTCAATAATATGGGCAAAAACCTATGGCAGCACGGGAGCTGACCGATTAAATTCATTAGTGCCTTGCAACAATGGAGATTATATAGCAACGGGTTACACCAGCGCAAACGGTGGTGATGTCAGTAATTTCAAAGGTGTTGAAGATGTATGGGTAGTAAGGATTAGTAGTAGCGGGGGGATGATATGGTCAAAAACTTATGGTGGTTCTTACAATGATGTAGCCAACTCTATTATTCAAACCACAGACAATAATTTTGTAATAGCTGGATGGACAATTTCCGGAGACGGAGATTTACAAACTAATAATGCAGATGGAAACCAATGGATATTCAAAATAAGTGGCACAGGTAATATTATCTGGCAAAAAACATTAGGGGGTAATAGCTTCGACTTGGCGAACC
>DINJ01000101.1 GCA_002423665.1 Bacteroidetes bacterium UBA5543
GTAAACAGCTGCCACCATAACCAACGCCTGAAAACAGGAAACGCTTACCTATACGGCTGTCGCTACCCATACCCACGCGTACCATGTCTACGTTAGCACCTGCACTTTCGCACAGGTTAGCCATTTCGTTCATAAACGAAATACGCATAGCCAGGTATGAGTTGGCTGCATATTTAGTCATTTCAGATGAACGCTCGTCCATGAAATATATCGGGTTCCCCTGGCGTACAAATGGCTGGTATAGTTCTTCCATTATTTTGCGGGCTTTTTCCGACGATGTTCCGATTACTACCCTGTCAGGCTTCAGGAAGTCATCTACGGCAACACCCTCGCGCAAAAATTCAGGGTTAGACACTACATCATACAAATCACGGTCAAGGTTGGCAGCCAATACCGCTGCTACTTTTTCTGCTGTACCTACAGGCACAGTGCTTTTGTTCACTATTACTTTGTAGCTGTCAATTATCTTACCCAGTTGCTCAGCTACGTTCAGCACATACTGCAAGTCCGCCTCTCCGTCTTTGCCGGGAGGTGTAGGTAATGCCAGGAAAATAACCTTTGCATCCTTTATGCCCTCAGCCAATGAGGTCGTAAAGCTAATACGGTTCTCTTTAATATTCCTTTCCAGCAACACGTCGAGGCCGGGTTCGTAAATCGGGGTTTCACCCCTTTTCAACATCTCTACTTTTTTCTCGTTAATGTCTACACATGTTACATTGTTTCCGGTTTCAGCAAAGCAAGTGCCTGTTACAAGACCAACATATCCAGTACCTATTATGGCAATTTTCATATGATTGATAAAAATTTGTGTGCAAATCTAATTATTATTTTTTAGCGGTTTGGTAATCATTTGTTATTACACTATAAAATATGCGCCATTTATGTCTTATATTTATCCCAATATCTAATAGCTAAGACAAAAACAGCAAAAAATATGTTTTCAANNGGAATGTTGCCATTATGGCGGTGGCCGTTTTCGGTATGTCGGTGTTTATTTCATCGTGCAAGCGCGATAAAGATAATAATCCTATAATTGACAGTGAACAAACAGGTTATGCAGAGGAGCAACTGGTGCTGGAGCAGATTTATACCAACGCAGATAGGGTAGTAGACAGGGCATTTGCGCTCGGAGCTAGTTCACTCAAAGGCGGAGATAATCCATTGGGTGGATGCACTGTTATTACTACAGACACTACTGATAATCCGGATTTACATGTAATGACAATTGATTTTGGTAGTGCGGGTTGCCTGGGCTACGATGGCAGAACTCGTACAGGTAAACTGATTGTATTTTTCGCACATAAAGTAAAACCAACTGAAAAAGGCTATTACCGCAGAACAGAATTTAATATGTATACGGTTGATGGTCATAGGGTAGGCGGTCATAGAGAGATGTGGTATAACGGTACAGGTACTATCGGCAGGCATTCGCATAATATTGTAAGCGTTGATACCATCTATCTGCCCCAAAATACAGGCAAAGTAACAGGGGCAAGCGAACGCACACGCGAGTGGTTCGAAGGTTCTGCTACGCCGCAAACGGCTGACGATGTATACCGTTTTACAGGCTTCGGCAATTTTATAAGGCCAAATGGAGAAAAATACTATCTGGAAATTGCCAAACCACTCGTTGNNGTGTGCTGGACTATGGTGAAGGGGATTGCGAAAATGATGCGGTCATTAACGTAAATGGTGTAAAAAGGATTGCTAAGATACCTTAATAACAGGGTTGATTTTGAAATAACAACTAATGCCGGGCGATTGCCCGGCATTTTATTTTATGATTAATAGTTATGGCGTTTTGATATATATATGTATTTTACTATCCAACTAAAACTTTCGTTATGAAAAAATACATTGCTGAACTTGTAGGTACATTTTGCCTTGTCTTGTTCGGGTGTGGTGCAGCGGTAGTTGCCGGCGTATCACAATCCGGCCCTGTCGGGCTGGGTTTATTGGGTATATCACTGGCGTTTGGCGTGGCAGTTGTTGCTATGGCATATGCTATTGGACCTATCTCAGGCTGCCATATCAATCCCGCCATTACTGTTTCAATGCTGGTGGCAGGCAAAATGAACATAAAGGATACAGTTGGCTATGTCGTTGCACAGGTTGTGGGTGCTATTGTTGGTGCGTGGGTATTATACATTATACAATCGGGTATGCCCGGTTTTGCATTGGGCGAGTGGGCTTTAGGCTCCAATGGCTGGGGCGATGGATACCTGGGCGGCTATAACACCTCATCTGCCTTCATTACCGAGGCTGTTATGACATTTATATTCCTGTTTGTAATATTCGCTGTTACGTCAAAAAATGGTAACCCCAATATGGCGGGTTTGGCCATAGGCCTTACACTTACGCTTATTCATATGGTGGCTATCCCTGTTACGGGTACATCTGTTAATCCTGCACGCAGTATAGGCCCTGCGGTTTTTGCAGGTGGAGCAGCTATGTCGCAGTTATGGTTGTTTATCGTGGCTCCGCTTGCAGGTGGTATTGTTGCCGCCCTGTTCTGGAACATGATTTTCGGGAAAGAATAACCGGCACAAAATTATTATGAAAGTTGTGCTGTTATAACAGCGCATGCCTGTTCTATCTCTTCCTTAGTGATAGTAAGCGGGGGAGCTATGCGCAGGCAGTCGGGTGCAAACAGGAACCAATCTGTAAAAACACCGTTCTCTATACATTTCTGTACCAACTCCAGCGTCTTTTCAGCGCTTTCCAGCTCTATGGCTATTAATAAGCCTTTGCTGCGTACAGCCTTAATGCCCGGGTGTACCAGTTTAGCTTTGAATAATGCCTCCTTTTCGCTTACCGCAGTGGTCATATTTTCACGTAACAATGCCTGCATGGCCGCCATGCCTGCCGCGCAGCATACGGGGTGGCCGCCAAAGGTGGTGATGTGCCCCAGTACAGGACTGTCAGTCAGTGCCTGCATATTATTATAAGAAGAGATAAATGCCCCCAGTGGCATGCCGCCTCCCAGTGCCTTGCCCAGCAGCAGTATATCAGGTATTATATTATAGTGTTCAAATCCCCACAATTTACCTGTACGCCCGAAGCCACATTGTATTTCGTCAAATATCAGCAGCGTACCTGTTTCTGTACATTTATCCCTCAGTGCCTTTAGCCATGNNGTATTCATCGCCCATCACGCTCAGGGCTCCCAGTGTCGAGCCATGGTAGCTGTTGTTGCAGGAAATGATATCCGTCCTGCCGGTTACCCTTCTTGCCAGTTTAAGCGCCCCTTCCGTAGCCTCCGCCCCCGAGTTGGTGAAATACATACAGTCCAGCCCTGCAGGCAGGTGGCTGGTCAGCAGGTTGGCATATTCCGTTTGCGGACTTTGTACCAGCTCTCCGTATACCATTATATGCAGGTAGTCATTGGCCTGTTTATTAATAGCAGCTACCACGTCGGGGTGCCTGTGCCCTATGTTGCATACGCTTATGCCGCCTATCAGGTCCAGGTAGGCCTTGCCATCTGTATCATACAGGTAGTTGCCCTCGGCGCGGGCTATGTGCAGGCCTATGGGCGCGGGCGATGTTTGCGCCATGTGTTGCTGAAATATACTGCGGGCATTCATATTGCAAAGTTATGATTTTCAACGGCTAAGCCACCTGTTAACATTGCGGTAATATTAAGGTTACACAGGCGTAACATAGGCGTAACATGGCAGTAATATCCGTGTCGGACTTTTGCACTTGGAAAATCCCGTATGCCGATAATGATTATTTGAAGCCGGGACGGACACAAGCAAGAACATCATTAATAACAACAAAAAGTATCAAAAACACAAAATCGATTATTCATTTAAAATTAAACATGCAGTAACATTCGCGTAATACACCTGATGTTCTTTTGCAAGCAAAATAAAACTTTATGAAAATGAACTACATTTTAAAATCTTCTCTGGCGCTGGCTTTGTCAATAAGCCTTTTTTCCTGCAAAAAAGAAAGTACGCCAACTCCTCAACCTCCGGTTGTAAATGATCCTAAGGAGGTTGTTGTAACACAAAACATTGCTGCTAACGAAACATGGTCTGCCAGCAAAACTTACATCCTGGGTGGCCGTATCACTGTATTGTCCGGTGCAACTTTGACAATCGAGCCGGGTACTGTTATTAAAGGACAAGCAGGTACGGGTGCAAACGCTACCGCTCTGTTGATAGCAAGGGGTGCTAAACTGATGGCTGAAGGTACTGCTGACAAGCCTATCATATTCACTACTGTAGCTGATGAAATAACTCCTGCTGATGTTGCTGCGGGCAACTTCGCAAGCCCTAACCTCGCTCCTGACGCAAACGGTCTGTGGGGTGGTGTACTGATACTGGGTAATGCAAGCATCTCTGCTTCTGCAAGCCAGATACAAATTGAAGGTATCCCTACATCTGATCAGAATGGTCTGTATGGTGGTAGCGATGATGCTGACAACTCAGGCGTTATTAAATACATCTCTATCCGTCACGGTGGTGCTAACATCGGTGCAGGTAACGAAATCAACGGCCTGACTCTGGGTGGTGTTGGTTCANNACGCAGGTGACGATGCTATCGATGCTGACCAATCTTGGGGTGGTACTCTGGACAACTTCGTAGTTGTTACTCCCGGCGACCATGTATTTGAACTGGATGGTGCTGAAGGTACTATGTCAAGGGCTTACACTATCAAAAACGGTACAGTTGTAAACGACCACGACAGCAAAACTACAGGTGGTGACCTGATCAATACAGACAAGAACACTAAAGTAAACCTGGAGAACATCTTCTTTAAGAACGTAGCTAGCGGCCAGAAAGTTAACAGGACTAAAGATAACCCCGATACTAAGTTCACTAATATCGTTATCAATGGTACTGGTAGTGCTGATGATTATATAGCTGATGGTCCTGCTCCTACAGGTATCACACTGGGTAGCTCAGCAACAGGTAAAGCTAACGTAAGTGGTTTAGGTTGGACATGGGCTTCTAAAGCAGGTGCTCTTGCCGGTCTTTAATTGAAGAAATGCAAAGAATAAAAGAATTAATAAAAAGCTGAATAGCTAAAACGGATTTGGAAAGGGTTGAGTTACCCTTTCCAAATCTTAATAAATAAAAAACTACTCAAAAAATTATTACTCAAATTATTACTCGATGAAATCTTTATTATTATTCGCGTTAAGTTGCCTGGTTAGTATAGCGGCTTTTGCAAAAGGAACAATCAGGGGCTCTGTAATCGACGAGAGAGGAGAACCATTGATGTCTGCCATTGTACAGGTAAAAGGTACCACGATTGGTACGGTTACAGACCTGGATGGCGAATTTTCACTGCTTGTTGAATCAGGTACGCACAACCTGGAAGTAAAATGTATTGGCTGCCAGCCGGTAAATGTGGAGGGCATCATAGTTATCGATGACGAAGTAAGTGTGGTAAAAAACATACAGCTGAACCCCTCCGGCAACCAACTGGAAGAAGTAGTGGTAAAGGCTGAGGCTATCCGCACAAATGAAAGCGCCTTGATAGCCATGAAGAGAAGGTCTACTTCTATCATGGATGGTATCTCCTCAGATCAGATGAAACTGGTAGGTGATGGTACAGCTATCGAAGCATCAAAAAGGGTAACGGGCGTAAGCATCGAAGACGGTAAGTACATATATGTACGCGGCCTGGGTGACAGGTATACGCGCACTACTATGAATGGTATACAGATACCCGGCCTCGACCCTGACAAGAACAGCCTGCAAATGGACATATTCCCTACCAACCTGATAGATAACATTATCGCTCACAAAAACTTTTCTGCAGAATTACCTGCTGACTTTACAGGCGGTTTGGTAAATATTGAAACCAAATCCTTCCCTGAACAAAAGATTTTCAAAGTATCTGCAGATATAGGGTACAACCCGCAGATGCACCTGAACGGNNTTGATGACGGTACGCGCGCTTTACCTGCTGCTGACCCTGTGAAAATACCTACTCCCGTAAGCGGCGCTTCTAAAGAAGAAGTAAGCCAGTTTGTAAAGAGTTTTAACCCTGAACTGGGTGTAACCAGGGCTACCAGCCCCGTTGACTATGGTGCAGGCATCACATTGGGCAACCAATATCAACTGAAAGGTGACAAGAAAAAAAGCCTGGGCTATATCTTCTCATTGTCTTACAAGAAGTCTTATACATATTATAGCGATGTGACTTACAGCGAATACCAGAGGGTATCAGAGTCATCTATCAATGAGCTGCGCTATGCCACTATACAAAAGGGTGAAGTGTCTGAAGACGCAACCCTGCTGGGTGGCCTGGCAGGTATAGCCTATAAAACACAGAAGTCTAAATTCAGGTTGACAGGTATCAGGCTGCAAAGCGGTACCAAGAGGGCCGGTTTATTCAATATAGACAATGATGGTGAGGCGGTTGGCCAGTCTGGCTACAAGGCTGTTTCTCACAACCTGGAGTACAACCAGCGTTCATTAACTAATGCTATGCTGGCGGGCGACCATACACTGGGTGATAATAAATGGGATATATCCTGGAAACTTTCTCCTACATGGTCAACATCTAACGACCCTGATACACGCAAAACAGCTTTCACGGTTGCTAACCCTAACAACCCGACCTTTTTGGCCGGTGCGGGCGGTAACCCCAGCAGGATATGGCGTTACCTGGATGAGCTGAACGCTACTGCAAAAATTGACGTAGTGAGGAACTACAAAATGATGAACAGGGATGCGGTACTGAGGTTCGGCGGTAGCCATACTTACAAAAAGAGGGATTACGAAATCCTGTTCTTCGATATCCAGTTCCTGGGCTCACAGTCCTGGTCGCATACAGACCCTAACCAGGTGCTTAACCCTGAAAATATCTATCCTTCTAAAACAAATAATATATACTACCAGTCTGGTAACCTGGCACTCAATCCGAACGCGTATAGTTCAAACGTTAACAACACGGCGTTTTATGTGTCTAATGAAATGTCTTTGTTGCCAAAGTTGAAGACAGTATTGGGTGTAAGGGCTGAAAACTATGTACAAAGGTACACAGGTGCTGACCAGAAGTATGCCAGCGGTGATACGGTTAACGGGTCTAACCTGGACAATGAAGAAGTGTTGTCAGCGCTGGATTTCTTCCCGTCTGCCAACCTGATATATGCGCTGACTGATAAGCAGAACCTGACGTTGACTTATGGCAGGACAATAGCCAGGCCTTCTTTCAAGGAATTATCATTCGCTCAGATACTGGATCCTATTACGAACAGGATATTCAATGGTAGCTTGTTCAGCTATCCTGACTGGAACGGTAAGTTAACTTCTACCCTGATTAATAACATTGACCTGCGTTGGGAAATGTTCATGGAGAGGTCTGAACTGATTTCGGTAAGTGCCTTCTACAAAGGATTCGACAATGCAATTGAATTGGTAAGGATACCAACACAGCAGACAAGTACTGAGTTCCAGGCACGTAACGTAGGTAACGGACAATTGTACGGTGCGGAGTTTGAACTGAGGAAAGAGTTGGGCTTTATTTCTCCGTTCATGTCCAACCTGATGTTCTCAGGTAACCTGACATTGGTGAAATCTCAGATAGAGATGACTAACCTGGAGTATAATGCACGTAAAGAATACGAAAGGGAAGGACAGTCTATATCTAATACAA
>DINJ01000187.1:0-451 GCA_002423665.1 Bacteroidetes bacterium UBA5543
ATAGAAGGGCAGCGCCCCGAAGTAAGAGTGCGTCCGCCATACCCAACGCAGGAGGGCCTGTTTAATAAACCAACAGTGGTGAACAACGTGGAAACACTTGCCTGCATCCCCTGGGTGGTGAAGAACGGAGGCGAAAAATTTGCCTCAATAGGCATAGGCAAGTCAACAGGCACCAAGCTTTGTTCGCTGGACGGGTTCTTCAATAAGCCCGGTATATACGAGGTAGATATGGGTACGCCTTTATCAGTACTCGTCAACGACCTAGGTGGTGGATTTAAAGAAGAAGTGAAAGCCATGCATATAGGTGGCCCGCTGGGTGGATTGGTACCTGTAGAGAAGATAAAAGACCTGACAGTTGACTTCGAATCCTTCTCGCAAAACGGATTTTTGCTGGGGCATGCCTCTGTGGTTTGTTTACCGCAGAGCTTCCCTGTCATCAGCTATATCGAAC
>DINJ01000187.1:470-1235 GCA_002423665.1 Bacteroidetes bacterium UBA5543
TTACAGCACACGAAAGTTGTGGTAAATGTTTCCCCTGCCGCCTGGGCTCAACCCGTGGCTACGAAATGGTGAACAAGGCCATGAACTCTGATTATAAGATAGAACGCAAACTGATGACCGACCTAATCACCACTATGGAGATCGGGTCGTTATGCGCACTAGGTGGTGGCCTGCCATTGCCTATCAGGAATGCATTGAAATATTTTGATAACGAATTAGCACAATACTTCTCATAAAACCNNAGGAACTTTGGTGAAGACTATGTGCCTACACTCTGTGATGCGCCCAACCTGAAACCATTTGGTGCTTGCCGTGTGTGCAGTGTAGATGTAGCCCTGACTGCCAATGGCAGCAGCAAGGCGATGGCATCGTGCCACACGCCCGTGTCGCCCAATATGTATATATACCCGCATAGCCAGCGCATACTGGACCTGCGTAAGAATATAGTGGAACTGGTGCTGACAGACCACCCGCTAGACTGCCTGACCTGTGAAGTGAACAACAACTGCGAACTGCAGACTGTAGCCGCGCAAGTGGGTATCCGCGACGTGCGTTACCCCGAGGGTAAAAACCACCTGGACCGTCCAAAAGACCTGAGCCACCCGTACATGAAGACGGACATGTCTAAATGTATCAACTGCTCGCGCTGTGTACGTGCCTGCGACGAAGTGCAGGGGCAATTCGTGCTGAGCATGGCGGGCCGTGGTTTTGATGCGCATATCGTTAAGGGGCAGGAAGTGAGCTTCTTCGAGTCGGACTGTGTGA
>DINJ01000187.1:1368-3839 GCA_002423665.1 Bacteroidetes bacterium UBA5543
GAGAACTACCTGATGCAGAAGTTCATCCGCGCGGTGATAGGTACAAATAATATTGACAGTTGTGCACGTGTATGCCACTCGCCTACGGCGTTGGGTATGCAGCGTACATTCGGTACAGGTGCGGCTACCAACTCTATTATCGACCTGAAATTTACAGATTGCATTATGGTCATCGGAGCCAACCCCACATCGGGACACCCGGTAACAGGTGCTAAACTGAAACAACATGCGATAAGCAGCAAAACAACTATCGTAATAGACCCCCGCCGTACAGAGCTGGCCNNCGTACTGTTTGTACTTACTGTGGTGTGGGTTGCAACCTGGAAGTAGCGGTGAAAGGCGGCAAAGTGAAATCGATACAGGCACCTTACGAAGCAGAAGCCAACGGAGGCCATACATGTCTGAAAGGCCGTTATGCATTCGCCTTCTATAATCACCCTGACCGACTGCGTACACCACTTATCAAAAAGAACGGTGAATTTGTAGAAGCTACCTGGGATGAAGCTTATGACTTCATTGCCAACAAGCTGACAGAGATAAAAGATAAATACGGCCCTGACGCGATAGCGGGCATATCATCAGCACGAGGTACCAACGAGGAGAACTACCTGATGCAGAAGTTNNGTACAGAGCTGGCAAATTATGCTACTTACCACCTGCAACTACGCCCCGGTACCAACGTGGCTATGCTGAACATGCTGTTGTACTACATCATCAGCGAAGGCAAGGAAGCGAAGGAGTTTATTGACGCACGTACAGAAGGCTACGAAGAATTCAAAGCCAATATACTGAAGCTGAACATGGACGAGCTATCGGCCATAACAGGGGTGGATAAAGAACTGGCACGCAAAGCCGCGGTAGCCTATGCAAGCGCGCCCAATGCAATGTCCTTCCACGGGCTGGGTGTTACGGAGCATNNGGCGATGATAACAGGCAACATTGGCCGTCGTGGTGTAGGTGTAAACCCTCTACGTGGACAGAACAACGTACAGGGTGCGGCGGATATGGGTTGCCAACCCCACCAGGGTGCGGGTTACCTCGATGTGACCAATCCGGAGATACATCAGAAATACGAACTCTTCTACAATGCAAAACTGCCCAACTACATAGGCTGGAAAATACCGCAGATGTACGAAGCAGCCCAGCAGGATAAACTGAAAGCCATGTGGGTAGTGGGTGAAGATATGGCCCAGACCGACCCCAATACACAATACGTGGTAGACTCGCTGAGCAAGCTGGAACTGTTTGTGGTGCAGGAGCTCTTCATGACCGAAACGGCTAAACTGGCTACGGTAATATTACCTGCTTCGTCTTTCCTGGAGAAGAGCGGAACATTTACCAACGGCGAGCGCAGGATACAACGTGTGCAGCAGGTGGTAGAACCGATAGAAGGCACAAAGTCGGACGGGCAGATAATGGTGGATATCATGAACCGTATGGGTTACAAACAACCCGCAGTATACCATCCTGACTGGGTGCTGGAAGAAGTATCTCAAATCGTACCATTCTTTGAAGGTGTGAAATGGGAGGAACTGGGCGACAATGGAAAACAATGGCCGGTAGCCAAAGACGGCAAGGGTACAGAGATACTACATACCGAAACTTTCAAACGTGGTAAGGGCAAGTTTGTGTATAGCGATTGGAAAGAATCGGAAGAAATCGTACAAAACGGCAAGCAATACCCGTATATCATTACTACCAACCGCGAACTGGAGCATTATAACTGCGGCGCTATGACACGCCGTACCCCCAATGCGGAAATACTGACAGAAGACGTTCTGCTTATCTGTGCGGAAGATGCAGCCAAGCACCTGATAAATGATGGTGATATGGTATGTGTAGAATCTGCCCGTGGCAAGGTGGACATCAAAGCGAGGATAACCGATGAGGTGAAACCCGGCGTACTGAGCAGTACCTTCCACTTCCCCGAGATTATGCTGAACAACATCACTTCCAGCGTTACCGACTCAGACGCACTATGCCCTGAGTACAAAGTGGTAGCCGTGAACATCAGGAAGAGCAAGGGTAAGTATAAGAATGGGGGCGTTGCGTAATGCGATAATCTGCTAATGCGACAATGCGATAATATATTATCAGGGTGAAGAAGCGAACCCAAATAATCCTATGTATTGTATTCATCCTGGCAGGTTGGATTTTGAATGCGTTAGGTTGGACGCTTACCACTGGTATCAAACATCTAAATGAAGTGCTTTTTATTAGTGGTGTTTTGATTTTTATCGCAGGGCTACTATGGCTGTCGATTTTATTAGTATATTCATTAATAAAGCTTGGCGATATCAAAAAGTGATATTAAAAACAGCATTGTCGCGCGCGCTACACGCGACACTCTCTTCAAAAGATAACCGTATTGTTTCTCCCCCTATCCCCCTAAAGGGGAGACTAAATATAAATTAGATATCTCGTGCTTTTCACATTAAGTCACAACGGTTCTCCCCTTTAGGGGGATAGGG
>DINJ01000187.1:3941-5846 GCA_002423665.1 Bacteroidetes bacterium UBA5543
ATAGTAAAAAGCTGGTTTTCGCAGATGATTTTGATACGGACAAGGAAGAGTGGCATATGTCAGATAGTGAGGTAAATGACAACAGCCAAACCGATAATAATTGCATAGTTAAAGTTGACAGTATAGATAAGACAGCGGGTGTTTTACATTGTTCAAACAATTGTGAGCGAGGGAAAGGGAGGACAGCTAAAATTGATGTTGATTACAATAGAAATTTTGAGATAATACTTGTTGCTAAAGTTGTTTTCAACATAGATGATTTTCAATACTCAGAAGGATACCTGAATTGGAATATTAATGATAGTAGTGGTCAGTACAACGCGTTTTTCTTCACGGGCTTTTATAATAGCTTTCACAACCATTTGGGTCTTGATACAACTGCCGATGAATGTATTGGCACCCGGAAACGCCTGAAAAAGACTAAGAGTTTATTCAACGAATTTGTTCGCTACACAATCAGAAAGTACGACGATAAATATTACATATTTGTAAACGGTGTTCTAAAAGGTACATTTCCATATATAAACTTTAACGGAACAAATATTGCTCTTGGTGCCAGAGCGCGCTCGGTGGTTGAATTTGATCATGTAAGTGTTTATTATTTGCCCTAATAAACCATCCTCCATTACCTGCCCATCACGAGTAACCCACCCCTACGCCCCTCCGGGGAGGGGAGATAGCGCTGTCGCGCACGCTACAACGCGACACTATCATACCAGCCCGAAGTCTTTCAGTATGCGCTGGACACGGGTATGTGCATTGGCGTTGCCAAACACCTCTGCGGCTATTTTGCGCAGGCTCATGCCCTGCTGTTTGTAGCGGCAGCAAAGTGTACGCTCATCATCAGTTGGCTCCTGCTTTTGGTTGGCAGCACGCTTTATGCCGTGCTTTTCCAGGTACTTATATACATCTATGGCGTTGTAGCTCAGCACATCCATAATGGCAAGGGCGCTTTGCAGGTCGGCATCGGTACAGGTGAATGCAGGGGCCGATAACTTAGCGTCAGCTTCAAACCTGCGCACGATAGTCAGTATCATGGCTATGCGGTAGGCCATCACCGCCATACGGTTTACGCTGCCATCCAGGTCGGGGCTGATGCGTTCCCTTGTCCAGTCCTTTACATATTTGAAATGCCTGTTGAACAATGCCTCCTGCTGTTCGGTCATAACGAACTGCTTGTGTGCGGGCACAGCCTTCAGCACCATGTACAGTTCAGCGTACTTCGATGCAAACCTTTCCATATCCAGCGCCAGGGTAAAATCGTTGCGGTCGAACGGGTTGCGGAATTCCTCATTGCCATGCAGCATATAGAACATAAAGCGGCTGTACAAACCATTGTCAATACTCGGTATCAGTTTTACCAACTGGTCGTACGTGCCCGACAGTACTACCGATAGGGCGGGGTTCTTTACACTCACATCTTCGTTATTAGCCCGGCGAAAGAAACTCAGCGGCTCGTGGTGGTANNCGTTTCAAATATGATGCCGTTGCCGTCGTTCTCCTCCAGCAGTTGCATCACAGCCGTTTTGGTGGTGTTGGCGGGTATAAACAGTTTCAGGTGGCGGGGTGGGGCGGGCTCCTGCGGTGCTTCCGCCAGTTTGCCTTTGTTGAATAGTGCCAGTTGCCTGTTGTAATGCACTTTGTCCAGCTTGTACTGTTCTTCCTCTGCACGGGCTTCGTCCAGCCGGTTCATATGGGTTATTTCGCCCAGCATACGCGCCCATTTCAGCGAGCCCTTGCCTGCGCCGTAGTCGCCTGCTATAAAGCAATACAGGTTGGTGCCCGTGCTGCTGCCAAAGTAGTTGCCTATATAGTTGGGCAGCATACCACTCACTACACCCAGCGCCCCTACCAGGAAGAGTTCCCGCTCCTGCAGGTCGGTAAATCGGTTGGCAGGCTCGCGCC
>DINJ01000187.1:5867-6046 GCA_002423665.1 Bacteroidetes bacterium UBA5543
ATGCCGGGCAGTGCATTGAAGAGTTGTGTGGAGAAGCAGCGGTAGCCGTTGTCGCAATCATCGCCGGGCGGGGGCAGGGGTATTTGCTTTTCCTGCTTCTTACGTTCTTTAGATGCCTGGTACAGTTCGTTGAACCAATCCTGCTCTGATAGCGGCTTTCCGGGGTCTTCTGTTTTTTT
>DINJ01000136.1 GCA_002423665.1 Bacteroidetes bacterium UBA5543
AGTCGGCTACTCTGCGCTCTTTGGCATTGTAGTCAGGCTTTTCCGTTTCGCCACAGGCAACCAGCAGCATAGCCATAACGGCTGCCGATACATAGCTGTATAATGCGAAAGATTTCATTTGACTGCTGCAGTACGTGCGATTAAGATACACAATGTGTATGGTAATCCCTGTACTATCCCGCTTTAGTTATGTACTGCACGCTACTCCACCCGCATCGCTTTCAGCTTTTCTAAGGTCAGTGTGGGGTCGTATATCACGCTCGACTGGCGCGCGTATTCTTCTATCGTGTTTTCAAAGCCCCTGCTCTTTCTCATCTTATTAATGTCATCGGCACTTTTCACCGGACTTATGTAGTAGCGGACTACCACCTTATTGGTAGCAGCATCTTTCATCTTCACCCTTGTGTAGTGCGAACCATAATTTTGTGTCCTGCCTTTCTCCGCCAGTATATGATCTTCCATCATGGCCACGGCATATTGGGGTACTTCGCCCATAGTAAACGCCTGGTTGACACGGGGGTAATATTTCTGCTCAGTATTGGTGTGCAGAAAAACAGATAATGCCACCAGGTGCAGGGGCTCCCCTACCAGCGATTTGCCCGGATAATAAGCATCGCTGGTCCTGATGATCCTGGCTATTACTACCAGGTTTTCACTGTCGTTGACCGCCTGCAGTTTGTCCAGGTGGTCTTCTATATCGGCGGGTTTTATCTTAAAGGCCTTAGCCAGTGAATCGCGGGTGGCGTCTTTCATGCCAACAAAAAACCTGCGGTATTGCCAGTCTTTGGCATGTACGGCTTCTATGTCTTTCTTAGCTACGGGGTCGAAGACTATTGCAAAGAGGTTTTCCCATTTCTCTTCTTCCTGCGCATAGGCGGAAAAAGCCATGAGGCAAAACAACAGGTATAAAAGGGCGGTTTTCATATGCTGAATATACATATTGCATTTCAAATATCATCACTGACTGTCAGCAACCACTTTTACTCCTTCAATCACAAAGTGCCATCTCCATATTATCCTTGTACCTCTTACCTTATTAACCAATTACCGCTTTACCCCTTCAAGCCTTACCTTTGCCCAAACATTATTCAGTACCCGTGCCTGACGTAATACATTTATTATCAGACCATATAGCCAACCAGATAGCTGCCGGTGAGGTGATACAACGCCCCGCATCGGCCGTTAAAGAGATGCTGGAAAACGCCGTTGACGCGGGGGCTACTGATATACAGCTGATAATAAAAGACGCCGGCAAAGAACTGATACAGGTGGTAGACAATGGCTGCGGAATGAGCCCCACCGACGCCCGCATGAGCTTTGAGCGGCACGCCACCTCCAAAATCAGGGATATCAACGACCTGTTCTCTATACGTACCATGGGTTTCCGCGGAGAGGCGCTGGCATCTATAGCTGCGGTAGCGCAGGTAGAGCTGAAGACTATGAAAAAGGATGCCGACGTAGGCAGCCGTATAGTGGTGGAGGGGACAGAAATAAAACTGCAGGAGGCATGCGCTACACCGCAGGGTACCAGCCTTAGTGTCAAAAACCTCTTTTTCAACGTACCCGCCCGCAGGCATTTTCTTAAGAGCAATACCACAGAGTTCAGGCATATAATAGACGAGTTTACCCGTGTGGCGCTGGCATACCCGGGTATTGCCTTCAGGCTGTTTCACAATGGCACGGAGCAGTTTCACCTGACGGCGGGCAACCTGAAAACGAGGGTGGTAGAACTGCTGGGCAACTCTTACAATAAAAACCTGGTACCCGTAGAGGAGCAGACGGAGTTCCTGAACATCAGCGGTTTCATAGGCAAGCCGGAAGCGGCAACCCGTACCCGCGGCAACCAGTTTTTCTTTATCAACAACCGATATATAAAAAGCCCGTACCTGCACCATGCTGTTACCAATGCCTACGAGGGGCTGATTGAAAAGGATTCTTTCCCTTTCTATGTGCTCTTCCTGGAAGTGGACCCCGCCCGTGTGGATGTGAACGTACATCCCACCAAGCAGGAGGTGAAGTTTGAGGACGACAGGATGATGTATGCCTACCTGAACGCTGCGGTAAAACATGCACTGGCACGCTACAATATAGCCCCCTCGCTCGATTTTTCGCTGAGCCCGGAGATACAGCAACTGCCATCGGTGCAGTTACCAACCACGCAGGAAAGTACTACCCGCGCGCAGAGCGGATACCTCGGCAATACATTTGCCAACAAGGGGCAGGCGCATTTTGTAGAAAAGAATGATGCGCTGAAACAGTGGAAAGAATTGTATGAAATAGCCACTTCACCAACTACTGAACAACAACAAGCTCCATCCCCCGCCCCATCGCTGCATGGCAATGATAGCGAGCAGAAGACGGATGGTGCTAATAATATATTACTGGTACAGGGCAGCCTGCTGGCCACTACGGTCAAGTCGGGCATTATGATGATACACATTCGCCGCGCGCAGGAAAGGATATGGTACGAACGCCTGCTACAGCAATGGAACCAGGGCGAAGCACCCTCTCAACAGGTACTATTCCCCGCATCGTACGAACTGCCGCCGCAGGACGCTATACTACTGAGTGAAGTGCTGGACGACCTGGCAAGGATAGGTTTTGATATTTCGCCATTCGGCAAAAACACATTTGTGGTACAGGGCATACCATCAGGTTTGCCACCCGGCGATGAAAAAAACGTGCTGGACGATGTGCTGGAGCAGCTGAAACATGAATCTGCCGATGTGACTGCCCAACGTTCTGAAAAGCTGCTGGCCAATATGGCGAAACGCCTGTCGCGCAACGTATCGGCTATATATTTAAAAGAAAACCAGCAGGCATTGATTGATGAACTCTTCGCCTGTAGCCAGCCCGAGTACACTGCGGATGGTAAAAAGATATTTACTTTGTTGCGGAAAGACGAGTTGGATAGAATGTTAGATTGACGATAACTATTATATATAGGCGTTTTGATGTACCTTCGCGCCACATTTTTATAAAAAAACCCGAAGAAGATAAGAGATGTCAGTGAAGTTTCACTCTTTGAAAGTAAAAGATGTTAAGCCGGAAACGGCTGATTGTGTATCGGTAGCGCTTGAAGTGCCTGAAGAACTGGCAAAGGACTTTACGTTCGTGCCCGGCCAGTACCTCACTTTCCGCCGTGGCGACGGCGAGGCAGAGATACGCCGTTCCTATTCTATATGCGCCGGCCCCAACGATTGCGAGCTGCGTGTGGCTATCAAAAAGGTAGAGCAGGGTAAGTTTTCTACTTATGCTAACACAGAGTTGAAAGCCGGCGATGTGCTGGAGGTAATGCCGCCCATGGGCAACTTCATACTGAAGAAAAAAGAAGTAAAACATAAACACTACCTGGCATTTGTAGCAGGTAGCGGCATCACACCTGTTATGAGTATCATGAAACAGGTGCTGGAAGGCGATAATGAAAGCAGCTTCACCCTGATATATGGCAACAAGAGCCGTGGTACTATTATATTCCGCGAGGCTATTGAAGCGCTGAAGAATAAATACATGCAACGCCTGAGGGTGTATCATGTACTGAGCAGGGAGATGATGGACGTGCCTTTGTTTAATGGCCGCATCTCTGCCGAGAAATGCCGTGAATTTTGCGATAAGCTGATTGATATAAATACCGTTGACGAGGCCTTTATATGCGGGCCGGAAGAAATGATACTTTCAGTTCGCCAGCAACTCATAGACCTGGGTATGGACAGCGGCAAAGTACATATGGAACTCTTTACTTCGCCCGACCAGCCCAAGCCCACCCACGACAAATGGGTGAAAGAACACACTGCCGATGCGGGTAAAGTGAGCAAAGTAAGCATCACCCTGGATGGTACCACTTTTGAAATGGACCTGCCTTACAACGGCGAAACTATATTGGATGCAGCGTTGAAGATGGGNNGATGGGTGCCGACCTGCCCTTCGCCTGCAAGGGCGGCGTATGCTGCACCTGCCGTGCCCGTGTTACCGAGGGCGATGTGGAAATGGAAGTAAACTACGCATTGGAGCCCGATGAGGTAGAAAGAGGCTTTGTACTCACTTGTCAGTCGCACCCCCGTTCTGAAAAAGTAGTTGTAGACTTCGACCAACGATAAAAAAATAACCACTGCTCCGGCAGTGGTTAAATATTTTTGTCAGTAGCTAACGGGTATTAATCCAGGTCAGCTTTTATGATGGTCAGTTGAATAATCTCTATGAACTCATACTTGGGATATACTGAACACACGTTACCGTTTCCATCACGATCAAATTTCACCTTTACCTTGAAGCCATTGTGCATATAGGCAGTAGGCAGGTTGTGCGGGCGCACCGGCTTCTCCTCCCCTTCCAGTTTCAAGAGGTAACCGCAGCCCCCTGAGGCCAGGTCGCCGGTATCTACCACAGTAGCTTTCACAAGGTTTTTGTCCTTGTTGCAGGACACCACAGCCACCAATGCTAATAATAGTGCACTAAACAGATATTTACGCATGTCAGGATATTTCTTTCAAGTAATTCGGCTATGAAAATACTAAAAAGTTTTAAAGGTGCAATTATGCAGTAAACTTATATCCTATTCCTCTAACGGAATGGAAGTGTTTAGGGTTACGGCTGTCCGCCTCAAAGTACTTCCTGAAGTTGAGAATAAAGTTGTCGATAGTCCTTGTAGTAGGATAAACATTATACCCCCACACTATCTGTAATATATGCTCGCGCGATACCACCTGGCCCTCATGTTCTATCAGTAATTTCAGCAATGCGGCTTCTTTCTTGCTCAGTTCCTGCTTGCCGCCGTTGTGGTCAACACATTCGTGTGCCGCGAAGTCTATCTTGCCACCCTCGAAAGTATAAACATCAGGAACAGCGTGGGGATCATGTATCTTTTTGTTCTTTACTATCAGTTTTTGTACCCTCAGCAGCAGTTCTTCCAGGTTAAAAGGCTTGGTCAGGTAATCGTCGCCTCCCTTTTTCAGCCCTTCTACCTTGTCTGCGCTGGTGTTGCGTGCCGACAGGAACATAATAGGCACATCGTTGTGCTGCATACGAATGGTTTCACAAACGGTGATACCGTCCATATCCGGGAGCATAATATCCAATATTATCAGGTCGAAGTATTCATTTTTGACCACTTTAAGTACCCCGGGGCCATTGTCAACTGTGGTTACTTCATAACCCTCCAGTTCAAGGTTCAGTTTGAGCGCCTCGCGCAGGCTTTCTTCGTCTTCTACTACCAGGATGCTGGCTTTTGTTTCTTTGCGTATCATAATCGGTAGGTTTTGATTTCTAAACATGAAGTTAATGACAATTCATAAACAGCGGATACATAGCTACTAAAAATGTAAGTTTTATGACAATTCATACATAAGCGTGTTTTTTAAAGTGAATTGTCATGAAAAACAGGAGGGTAACACATCTCAGAAATTGTTTCTGATTCAAAATCATTTGCGTGTAAAAAAGTAGTACCTTTGCCGTCCCAAAAGCGGGTGTGGTGAAATTGGCAGACACGCTAGACTTAGGATCTAGTGCCGCGAGGCTTGGGGGTTCGAGTCCCTCCACCCGCACTACTAAAGCAATACAGCCGATTTTATATCGGCTTTTTTAAAACAATAAAATAGCAGAAAATGGCTACGGTAACACGCGAAACGATTGGCAAACTGCATGACAAAGTAACCGTAAAACTGACCAAAGAGGACTACTTTCCTTCTTTTGAGAAGTCTTTGAAACAATACGCAAAGAACATCAACGTGCCCGGTTTCCGCAAGGGTATGGTACCTGCGGGTATGGTGCGTAAGATGTACGGACAATCCATATTTACAGACGAGGTATTGCGCGCCGCAGGTTCTAAAATTGACGAATACCTGAAAGCAGAACAACTGCAGATATTCGCCCAGCCCATGGCAATGAGAGAAGACGCACCTAAGAACCTGGATATGAATAATCCTACTGAGGTTGATTTCTCTTTTGAAATAGGGCTGAAGCCTGAATTTGAAATCCCCGCCGCTAACGGTAAAAAAGAACTGACACGTTATAAGGTGCAGGTATCTGACAAACTGCTGGACGATGAAGTTGTTCGCCTGAAGCGCCGTTTCGGCAAGGCAGAGCCACAGGACAGCGTTACAACCAAAGAAAATATCATCTACTCAACTTTTGAGCTGTGTGATGCTGATGGTAATGCAATAGAAGGTGCAACCAAGATAGAAGATACCGAGCTGATGGATAAGCTGCCTGTAAAAATGCAGGATATGCTGATGGGTAAAAAGTCTGAAGAAAGCATCGTTATTCAACCCAAGGCGGTATGTACTGACGAGGAACTTCCCGTGTTCATGAAGGATTCTCTGAAGCTGGGTGTTGAAGCTGCTGAGAACTACTATAAAATGACGCTTACGAAAGTAAGCCTGCTGATACCCGCCGAGCTGAACGAAGAATTGTACAGCCAGGTGTTTCCGAATGCTGAGGTGAAAGATGAAGCGGCTTTCCGCGAAATGCTGCGTACCGAACTGGCTAAGGAATACGACCGTATGAGCCGTGAGCGCCTGCAGAGCGAAATGTACGAGATTCTGGTGCACAGCACCCAATTGGAATTACCCGTTGATTTCCTGAAACGCTGGTTGCAGGAAGGTAGCGAGAAGCCTAAGTCTGCCGCTGAGGTAGAGCAGGAGTTCCCCGGTTTTGACCACCAGTTGCGCTGGACGTTGATATCAGACAAACTTATACTGGACAACGGGATAAACGTAAGCCGTGAAGAAGTGCTTGATGATATTAAAGCACGTGTACTGGCCTACTTTGGTATGACACCTGATGCTGCTGAAGATACCCCATGGATGGATGAGTATATGAACAAGGTGGTGAAGGATCAAAAGACAATGGACGAAACTTACCGCCGCCTGTTGTTCGACAAGTTGTTCGCTTTCCTGGAAACTAAGTTCAACATAATAGATAAAGAAATAGATGAGGAGTCNNGCTTTATTTTTTATGGTAGAACAAAGCTTTGCCCTGCTGCGCCGGGAACAGCGGGCTCACGCGATATCCGGCAAATATCTCCCATTTGCCTTCTTTATTCTTTTGGCGTGTTACTACATTCCATAATAATTGCTTGTTGGCAGATACTATAAAATTGCGTCCGGGAAGCCCCATACATACTAAGTAATCACCCTTATCCAGTTCGTACATACTACCGCCACCTGAAGAGACATGGATGGCAAAAGTATCCATATTGCAAGGATAGTCCCACAGCTTCTGCAGGCTGTCTTCAGGCCCGGCAGGCTCTTTCATAATCAGCACGGTAGATATGCGTTTATCATTTTCTTTAGGCATAGCCGTCAGCATCTTGAAGCTGTTGTTGAACATCTGTAGGTGGCCATCGCTGCTGATGCCTACATTGTGCAGCGAGTAAAACATGTCGTCACCCTTTATAGCTGCATCTTTGGCAGGGTTATGTCCATATAGCGCCAGTACTTTACCGGATGGATAGGCTGCCTTTACCACACGGCTGATGTTGCGGTAGCTGGTGTACACTACTTTGTTTTTTTCGTCAAAGTAGAAGCTGTTGAAATGCGTGGTTGGGTCGCCCTGTTTCAGGTGGTCGCAGGAGTTCCACAGCCAGGCAATCTCGTTATCGGGTTCGTATTCTATAATAGTACCGCAGGGTAATTTGTTTGTTTGCCCGGCTTCAGCAATGGTAGAGGCCCCGCTTTCCAATGTACCGGGGTCAATCAGTTTGTTGCCAATGGTCATATAGTGCCCGTTGGACAGTTTGGTGATTTGGTGGTGGTATTGCTCCACTGTATCGCCGCTTACTTTGCCATCGTTCGGGCCTGACCATAGTACGTTCCCATCNNATGCACGTTCTTTTCCGTCAGGAAAGTAATCGTGCCATCATGCGTCAGTTTCAGGTCGCGTATTTTTCCTGCAGGCGCATCGGATACGCCCTTTATCTCCGGCAGAAACCATACAGCCTCGCCCTGCATATTGTGCAGGCTGCGGGTGTTGTCGAAGAACAAAAGCAGATCTTTATACTTCTTAGCACTGTCTATTACCTGTACCCTTGCAGTATCGTTATTATAAAAAGGATTGGCAATTACCGTAAAACTGTACCTAAGCGAAGAGTCGAATACTTTACCTTTTTTCAGGTACTTTACCTGCCAGGTATATCGTTTGCCAAATGAGGGCACAGTAGCTATGATATGATTGTCGTTCGCCTGTTTTGAAAGTACCTGAACATTATTTTGCTCCCACACTTCCAGCCTGTATTCATCAGCCTTTTTATGCCAGGGAAAAGAAAAGCCGATAAGCCGGTAGTGTAGTTTACTGTTTTGTGCAGGGTGCAGTTCGTCTTTAGCAACAGCGGTATTGCAGTACACAGCTATCCAACTCAACAGCAATACCATAACGGGGAACTTTATCCCTATTGGTTTTTTATTACTTCCGTTCATAACCAACCATATTCTTATTCCGGTTGAAAAGTTAGGTAAAAAACGGGGAAAGCCTGGTCTATTTGATAGCCAATATCTTATCGATGACTTGAGTGTCATCTGCTCCCAGCCAATGAAATTCTTTGTCTTTGCGAAACCAGGTGAGTTGGCGCTTAGCGTAGTTGCGGGAGTGTTGTTTTATTTTATCAACGGCTTCCTCCAGTGTGTACTTGCCATCTATGTAGTCGAATAACTCTGAATAGCCTACGGTTTGGAGGTTCTTGAGCCCGCGTTGAGGATAAAGTTGTTTAACTTCTTCCAACAATCCCTGCTCAATCATCATGTCCACACGCCTGTTGATACGGTTGTACAATACCTCGCGCGGCAAGTCCAACGCTATTTTAATGATATTGAAAGGTCGTTCTGCTTTAGCGCCTGTGCGGTAGTTCATGATGCTGTCACCTGTACTGCGTACAAATGATAAAGCCCGTATCATTCTCACGGGGTTTTGTATTTCACCNNCCGTTATAACTTGCGGCGACGGCTTGCGGCTGATTCGGGAACATTTTGAAAATATCCTGCAAATAGCCCAATGCCAGCCGCTCAAAATCGGCGGTGTTCAGGTGTTCTGTTACCGAATGGCTGTTGATAAAATAATGATGTACTTGCTGCAATTCCTCACCTGAGGGTTTGGCAGTACCAATAGTCATCTCGCGGTAGCATTGGCGGCTGTCTGCAGAAATAATGGACGTGCCCAGCCGCTGCGCCAGTTGCAGGGCAATAGCCGTTTTACCCACTGCCGTAGGCCCCGCTATTACATACACAGTATGAGCATGTGGTTTCAAAATCAGGGATTATTCCTCGCCTGCGCCGTCGTCAACAGGTGGCAGGTCTTCACCTTCGCTACCAAAGCCCTCCGCATCGGCACCCAGGTCGTATTTTTCCTCTATTTCCAGCAGTTTGTCCAGGTTCACGCCTTTTACGCCGTATTGTGCCGGGCCAACCCCTTCTTTGCGGAACATATGCGGGTATGTCTGCCTGGGGTCTTCATCAGAACGTNNAGCTTAGCCGGGTCGTACTCGTACACAAATTTATGGTCGGGGGTAGAGGTAAGAGCCGAAACGGGTGTACGGGACATGGATAGTGCGGGTGCGTCTTTTTTATTCACCAGCACCTCAGAATTCAGCTCACGGCCGCGCTCCCACCTTTCGTTGCTTTCCCAGAAAGATGCAGAGTGCTTACCATCAAATTCATAGGCAGTTATTATGGCTTTATGCAATTCCATGAACGATTGCCCGGGTTTTATCTCAATATCCCGGTACACTTGCTCGTCTTCTTCCCAATAAACTCTGAATCGTAATAATGGCATAATAGCTAAGTCCTGTTTTCTGGGGCTAAAATAATGGTTTTTGCTTGGATATTCGATGGTGGATGTTGGATATTAGATGTGTGATATTTGATAATGGAGATTTGATAGTGGAGATTTGGCACTGAATTTCCTTATTATGTTAAATAGTTAGAAGAACTATTCAAATTTTTCTTTTTCAAGCCTTGAAATAATATCGACCGCGTTGTTTGCTTTTTCACTATATGAGCATGTCCTTACATAAAACCTGGCCTTCGATTTATAAAGAAACAGCACATACTCATCACCGACCCGATAGAGAGGCTCGCAATTAGTATGTAATGATGATATTTCTATTTGTTTTACTTTCTTACCTCTCCAATCATAAAACTTCTTAATCGAAACAATTGCTACATGCCCCCCTGTAATATCTTTACTTGTCACGTTATTATAGCACTTTTCATCATTTAACACACTATCTATTGTAACTAAGACGATATATTTTGTGGTTTTGATGTGTTTAGATAGAGGTGTTAACACGCAATCACATGAAATTGAATATAATGGGGTTAGCATTAAAAAGAATATGATGTACTTTAACTTACTAATCATTATGCTAAGTTATATAAGACCAAGTACTATAAAGCTGATCCAAAATCCGGCCATAATTTATTTTTGGAAGAATTATTATTTGTGCTACCTTTGCCATCCCAAAATTTAGACCATGCCGAAGGTTAAGACACATTCAAGGGCTAAGAAGACTTTCAAGTTGACTGCCACAGGAAAGATACGCAGGTATAAGGCTTTTAAGAGCCACTTGTTGACTAAAAAAAGTACTAAACGCAAGCGCCACCTGCGCCAGGCTGCATTCGTGCATCCTGCCAACGAGAACCTGGTGAAGCGTATGCTGGGACTTAAAGGATAATATTGCCGTTTGGTAAAAAGTAAATAATTAAAACATTCTGCCGTATATAAATG
>DINJ01000191.1:0-13028 GCA_002423665.1 Bacteroidetes bacterium UBA5543
CAGGACTGGGCGGAAATGCTGCTGCGCATGTACCGGATGTATGGCGAAAAGCAGGGTTGGAAAGTATCGGAACTGGACCTGCAGGATGGCGATGGTGCAGGCATCAAGCAAGCCACGCTGGAATTTGATGGGGAATTTGCCTACGGCCTGCTGAAAGCGGAAAGTGGCGTACACAGGCTGGTGCGTATCTCCCCCTTCGACTCGAACGCACGCCGACANNGTACGCCTGAAGCACACACCATCGGGTATCATTATAGAATGCCAGCAGGCACGTACACAGGGAGAAAACAGGGAAAAAGCCCTGACCATGCTGAAGAGCCGCCTGTATGAAGAAGAAATACGCAAACGCGAGGAACTGAAAAACGCCGCCAACTCCAACAAAAAGAAAATTGAATGGGGTTCGCAGATACGCTCTTACGTATTCCACCCCTATAAAATGATAAAAGACCACCGTACCGACTACGAGGTGGGCAATGTGCAACCCGTGATGGATGGTGAAATAGACGGCTTTATCAAAGCATACCTGATGACGGTAAAAGAGGAGCAGGATTAACATTGGCACAGAACAACGACATAAAAAAGATATTTGACCTGGGGCTGCTCAGGCGTATATTTTCATTTACTACTCCCTACAAGGGCAGCTTCTACCTGTCTATATCCCTCTCCGTAATATTGGCTGCACTGGCACCGCTGCGTCCCTGGCTGATACAACTGTCAGTTGATAAATACATCAGCAACAAACTGCTGGAGGGCCTGATATGGATATCTGTAATACAACTGGGANNTGGAAAACCTGCTGCGCTTCTGGTTTATGTACCTGATAGGCTGGCTGGGGCAAACCGTAGTGAACGATATGCGCAAAAAAGTATTCCGCAAAGTATTGTTCCAGGATATAGCCTACTACGACCGTACACCTATCGGCACGCTCACCACCCGCACCATCAACGACCTTGAGGCTGTGAACGAAGTATTCGGGCAGGGCGTTATCTCCATTATTGCGGATGTGCTCACCATCATCGCTATCATCATCGTAATGCTGGTGACGGATTGGAAACTGGCGCTGGTATGCCTTACCACCTTTCCCGCCATCATCATCGCCACTTATATATTCAAAGAGTCGGTCAACAAATCATTTCAGCGGGTGCGCAATGCGGTCGCATCGCTCAACGCATTCGTGCAGGAACATATAGTAGGCATGTACATAGTGCAGGCTTTCGGGGCAGAGCAAAGGGAGGGCGACAAGTTCAAACAGATTAACAAAGAGCACCGTGACGCCAACATCAAAGCGATATTCGCCTACTCAGTTTTCTTTCCCGTAGTGGAAATAATAGCTACTATAGCCATAGCCCTGCTGGTGTGGTGGGGTGCTGTGCGCATGATGCATTTTGAAACCAGCCCCGGGGTAATCATTGCATTTGTGATGTACCTCAACCTGCTCTTCCGCCCCTTGCGTATGCTGGCCGATAAGTTCAATGTACTGCAAATGGGTATGGTAGCGGCAGAACGTGTATTTGGCGTATTGGACAGCAAAGAAAACCTGCACAACAAAGGCACACATGCCCCCGATCGGATAAACGGTGACGTTACTTTTGATGAAGTGCACTTCAGTTACAAACATGATATACCTGTATTGAAAGGGGTATCTTTTAATTTAGAAAAAGGCAAAACACTGGCGGTAGTCGGTCATACCGGTGCGGGCAAAACTTCTATCATCAGCCTGCTGAGCCGCCTGTACGAAGTAAACAAAGGCAGTATAAAAATAGATGGTACCGATATACGCGACTATGATGTACACAACCTGCGCAGCCATATCGGCATTGTGTTGCAGGATGTCTTCCTGTTTTCGGGCTCTGTGGCTGACAATATCACGCTCCGTAATAAAGACATCAGCATAGAAGAAGTGCAACGTGTGACCAAAATGCTGGGCATGCACGAGCATATTATGAAACTACCCGGCGGCTACGACTTCAATGTAATGGAGAGAGGCAGCAGTATGTCGCAGGGGCAAAGGCAATTGTTGTCTTTCGCACGGGCACTGTTATACAACCCATCAATACTCGTGCTGGACGAAGCCACATCATCTGTTGACAGCGAAAGTGAACAACTGATACAACATGCGATTGATACTATGATACAGGGCCGCACTTCTATAGTGATTGCCCATCGCCTGTCCACTATACGCAAGGCCGATGAAATAATAGTCTTGGACAAAGGCCGCATTATAGAACAAGGCAACCACAAAGAATTGCTGGAAAAGAAGGGCGCCTATTACGACCTGTATACCGCCGTAGAGAAGCAAAAGGAGGAAGCGCTGTAGCAGCTGTTCCATTTATTTTTTATAAATTTCCATATGTTTTTGAAAACTATTACCATACTATTTCTATCCATTGCAGTAGCAATTTCCGCTCATGCGCAGTGGCCCGAATTCGTGTACCCTGCTGACACTATTATTCAGGTAAATGGCAACAGTATAATGCTGGCAGGCCAAGTCGATACTGTTGAAGCCACTGACCCTGTAACATTAGGAGGGCGGCTTAGCCTGGATTATGACGGGTACCGCTCCCGCAAGGAAAATAATAAGGTAGTCCTCAACAGGGTACCTGTGCAGCTGAATGGCGAAAAAATATACAGCCCCTACGGAAGTACTGCCATAGAACATTGCGCAGAACTGGCCCGGGGTAAAAAATACCTTTCAGAATATATACAGAAGAAAACCTGGTGGCAATACAAAAAGCTTTCGAAAGCGGCCTATAATGCAGATATAAGAAATATAGTGGTGAACAAAGAAGGTAATATTGTTTACTACGAATATAACGGCCTGTACAAAACTGACGGTTTCAACAGGCAACAAATATCCGCACACTATCTTGAGCGCGTAAACAAAAAGGTGCGGAACATGATGAACAAAGCGCAAATGAAACCTGCCATCGTTAATAATCAACCGGTAGCTTACCGCATAAAACATTATGAGCTGTTGTAGGCGTATAACCATTGCTGCACTATGCGCCCTATTCTTGCTTTCGTCTTTCAGGCAGGAGAAGGAAAACTATGGTGAGACCATCGTTACCAAACGTGGTGATGAAATAACATTCACCAGACCAAAGGAACGGGAAGTACAAGTGGGGAACAAACTAAAGAGAAAGGTAACAACCGAAAAACCTAAACCCGTTTTAATAAATGGGAAAAAGATATATCACCATGAAGATGATGAAAAAGACCTGTGGAAGGGGACAGAAGCGGATACAAAAACAATAGAAGAGTACCTGCTCTTCAGGAAGATGATTGACAGTGCGATAGCGACGGAAATAACGCATCTCCCTCCGGGATACTACCAATATGAAATGAGTAATATGGTGGTGGATGAACGAGGGTATATTGCCTATTACGAAACAAAGGGTATTGTACAATACCACCCGGCATCCAACCCATTTACAAAACCCCGCACTACTCCCGTCAACCCTACCAGTGCTTATATCATAAATGGCATTATCGCCAGGCAAGCCAATAAAATACGTTATACCTCCTTAATTATCAATGGCGAACCCACAGCCTATCTAACCGCATTCGGATATTCATACGACCATTCAGATTGAACTTTTATAAGAGATTATTTGCATTCTTCAGTTATATAACGTAAGTTTACGTTATGAAGCGAAAAAAGACGATAGCACAACTGACTAAGGCCGAGGAAGAAGTGATGCATATAATATGGCAGATACAGCCCTGCCTGGTACGCGACATTATAGATCAGCTTGGTGACCCGGAGATACCACATAGCACGGTTTCATCGGTAGTGCGCATACTGGAGCGTAAAGGCTTCCTCGACCATAAAGCTTATGGCAAAACCTACGAGTATTTCCCGGTAATTTCTAAAGAAGAATATGCCCAACATGGCGTACAGAGCCTGGTAGAAAAATACTTCAGCGGCTCGCCCAAAAAATTAGTCTGCTTCCTGGTGAAGAATGAAAACATGGACCTGAAAGAACTGAATGACTTGCTGAAATCTATTGATAACAATAAAAAGAAATAGCTATGCTGCAGTATATCATCAACTCAACGGCTATATGGCTCACAGGTTTCATCGTTTACGACTTGTTTTTCCGTCGGGAGCCGTACCATAGTTACAACAGGTTTTACTTACTGTGTATAATACTGTCAGGTGCTATCTTACCTCTGTGGCAATGGGACTACGATTCGGTAATATATACAGAGTTCAGCCAACCTATTATAGAACAAACCGTAATAGTTCGTGAGTCTATTGTCAGTAACGCAACTACCAATCTTACACTTAGCTGGAGAGAATGGCTGCAAATCATTTACATAGCAGGCTTGGCAATATCGGCCCTAATTTTATTTAAAGACCTCTTCGCCATACTGAAGTTGTACCACAAAGGTGACAAATCGAAAGATGGCACATGGACTATAGTAGAAACCGGGGCAAACATGAGCCCATTTTCTGCATTCAGGGTAGTATTTATCAGCGCGAAAGAAGACTATACAAAGGAAGAGCTGGCAATGGTGCTGGCGCATGAAGAGCAGCATGGGCATCTGCTGCATTTTATGGACGTCCTGATTATCCGCCTGTTTCAAATCCTGTTTTGGTTCAACCCAATGATATACCTGCTGGAAAAACGCCTGCTGCTGGTGCACGAGTACCAGGCAGACAAAGCAGTAGAAAATAACCCATCGGAGTACGGACGTTTCCTGGTAGAACAATCTGTACTGAACGCAGCCCCTGTACTCGCCCATTCATTTATTCGTTCACCCTTAAAAAAACGCATACTTATGTTAACAAAAAAAACAACCACTCTCGCCAGGGGCAAACAAATACTTATTGCTCCGTTTTTAGTACTTGCCTTTCTGCTTTTTACACAACACGTAATCTCTGGAGAGTTGCCGGATGGGACAGGCGATAAGTATTCGTATAAAGGGAACATCATTACATATTCACAAGAAGGCGCAACTGATACATTTGAAGTTGTTGATCCGGTTAGTGGTGAGCATAAAATAATATTAACAAAACGCGGCCCTTACCCTATTCTGTTTAACAATGAGAAAATATACGATATTGAAGAATTGAATAAACCCAAGTCACCTAGTGGATACACTTTTAAAGCAGCCACAAACCCAGCATTGTTACAAGAATACCTACTCACCAATCTGGATAGGGAAATAAGTAAACTCAAGGATGGAGAATATGTATTAAATATATATCACGTTATAGTGGATAAAGAAGGTAGAATTGTATTCTTCCGTTTTAGAGGAGTTGAAGAAATGATAACGCAGCGTGATGGTTTCAAAGCAGTCAATCCAATTGACGAAAACTTAAATGAACGATTTGCAAAGAAAGTAGCAATGCTTTTAAGCAATGCTCCTGCTCACAGGCCGGCTTGGTATAATGGGAAGCCTGCAAATAGCTTGGTTGAAAGTGGTGGCCTTGCACCATTTATTGTAAAGGACGGCAAACTCATATCATTATAAACTAATTGCATTTCCTGCTTCATTACAGTAACTTTATCTAAACACTACTGTAATGCCGGCCACACAAAATATTCATAAAGGGATAGCTGTAATAACAGTATCCCTTTTTTTATGTACTTCTTTCAGCGTATCTGCACAGGTAAGCACCATCAATTATAAAGGGAATGTACTGGAAGTGAATAACATGGCTGATACCGTAGAGGTGCTGGACCCTATAACGATGGAAACATTGTGGGAAATCAGGAACCCCAACCCAATACCGCTGAAGTTGAATAACATGAACATATACGCAGACAACGAGGTAGAGCAACGCCCTTCAGTAACCGCCACTACATTAAGAAAGTACATTATTCAACAACTCAGCAGCCAGGTAAAAGCAGATGGAGAATACAGGTTAATGCTGGACAATATCATCATCAGTGACAAAGGGAAGATTGTGTACCACAACTTCAATGGTTTAGAAAAAAAGGTCACCATAACGACAGATCGCAGCACACCTGATGATAAACCTGCCCGGGTTGCACAAACAGACAGGTGGAAAGAAACAGATAAGAAACTAAACACTACACTCTCCACACAAATAGAAAAGGTAATTGACAAAGCACCTGTTTACAAACCCGCAATAGTAGCGCGCCAACCCGTCCCCTGCCAATTAGACACAAAAGAATTGCAAAAACCATTTACAATAAAAAAAGGCGTGGTACAATACTAAAGAATGGCTGCAAATTTGCAGCCCTTCTTCTATCAACTATTCATTATGCTTAATTGTGTATCGGCAGGTAACCGTAGTTCTTACCATATTCCATCATCTGTCCGTAGAAGCTTTCGGGATATTCCACTTTTACATCAGTGATCTTATCGCCGTTCTTCACAGGCACCAGCTTAGGCTGTATGAAACCTGAGTATGGTTTATCACCCAGTTTAGCATAGCGCTCCAGCACTTCTTTGTGCAGGTCCTGGTTTACTTTCACACCATATGTTTCTACCAGCGCTTTACCTGCTGCATAATCTCCTTCTGACTTGATACGTTGTATCTCGCGCAGTAATTGGCCAAACAAATCGCGCAGCTTGTTGTAGTCATTTACCTGTACATAGGTTTTACCATCCTTCTTCACAAACTCAACTACGTTATCAGTCTTGCCTTTCTCATATACCCAGTAGGCATTCAGGGCACGGTTGCGCATATGCGCTTCTTCTATATTGTCACCCAGTTTCAGGCGGGTAAGCTGTGTCATAAGGCCGTTCATCATATAGCTGTCATATTCAGCCATACCCACTTCGGTAGTTGGTGCTACGCCGATATCCACCAGTTTCTGGTCCATAGCATAGTACAGCGCCACCAGGTCAGCACGTGCTTCTTCCAGGCAGGATGCATAGTTTTTCAGAGTCTTGTCCGTTGTTTCCACACCGGGGTTGATTTGGCCTGATGCGTGGCCGATACATTCGTGCATATCTGTATGCAGGTCAGATGCCAGGTTGCCATGTTCTTTGATGCGTGCTTTTACTTTTTCGTCAGCTACAAACTCATCCAGGAAACCACCTTTTGATTTCGCTACGTTGTAGGCATGTATAATGTTGCTCAATGAAACTGACTTAGAACCATGGTTCTTGCGAATCCAGTCGGCGTTGGGCAGGTTGATGCCAATCGGCGTACTGGGTGCTGCGTCACCGCTTTCCACTATTGCAGTAATCGCTTTAGCAGTAATACCCTTTACTTCTTTTTTCTTGTGGTCTTCCATTAGCGGCGAGTTATCTTCAAACCACTGGGCCTGCTGTGCTATTGCATTGATGCGCTTGGTTGCCTCCATATCTTTCATAGATACTACGCTTTCAAAGCTACCCTTCTTGCCTATCGCATCCAGGTACACTTCTATAAAACCATTTACAACATCCAGGCGGGATGCAGTATCATTTACCCAAGCTATGCTGTAATCGTCAAATGTTTTCAGGTCGCCTGTTTTATAATATTCCACCAGCAGTTCCAGCGACTTCTTTTGCTGCTCATTTTCAGCAACGGGAATTGCCTTCTCCAACCAGTAAACAATCTTCTCGATAGCCGGTGAGTACATACCGCCCACTTTCCATACTTTTTCTACCACCTGGCCGTTTTCTTTCATGGTTTTGCTGTTCAGCCCCCAGGATGGCGCATCACCTTTAGTATCAAATTTCGCATAGAAATCTTCTACCTCTTTCTGCGTTACACCCTCGTAAAAGTTGTTCGAAGAATTAACCACGTTATCAATATCAGGGCGCTGGTCAACCACTTTAGGTTCAATGCTCATATCATACACCAGCGGTGTAATGCGTGTAACGAAAGCATCAACAGTTTCACCTTCATCCATTGGCAGTTGAGCAGTATTGCTGTTTTTTATTACTTCAGCAAAGTATGCCTCGCTACATTCAGGTGCGAACTTCTCGTTACCATAATGGTGATGGTACCCGTTGCTGAACCAGAAACGTCCGCAGTATTCCTCAAATTTTTTCCAGTCATCAGTCGTTTTGTCACCTTTGTAGCTGCCGTATGCAGCTTCCAGTGTCTTGCGCAGCATAATACCGTACTTGCTCTTCTGGTCGTAAATAATATCACGGCCACAAAGCGCTGCTTCGTACAGGTAATAAGCCCGTTCTTTCTGTTGAGCGCTCAGTTCATCCCAACCCGGCACCTGGTAGCGCAGGATTTTGATGTCTGCAAACTTTTCCGCCTCTACGTTGAACTCTTTGGCTTCAGCAGGTTTTTCCTGCCCGCCGTCCTTACATGATGCCATAAACATTTGAGACCCTATTAATGCCATAACAGGTAGTATCCACTTTTTCATATTTGCTTTAAAATTATTTTTCAGGGTTTAAAAGTACCCTATTCACCGCAGTATTTAAAACAGGGGTGGTAAAATCCCCCTTTTGGCGTAAATATTTAATCTGTACCCTACTTTTGCCCCGCATGAAAAAATTAGCATTCGTATTAATACCCCTGCTGGTAGCTTGCGGCAGCAACACCAGCACAGAAGATATAACACATTTTTACGCTCCTGCTGCAGGTACAGTAGTNNTACCGAAGACAACCTGAATGACTTTTATTATTCTGTACGCCTGACTGCTACCGACTCAAGCGACCAGGGACGGTATGAACTGGATGCCGCCTACGGACTCAACGAGGCGCACAGTGTTGTAGTTTATCCCAGGCTGACTAAAACCATCCGCCCGGCTATTCGCCCTGACAGCCTGCCCTACTCGTACATTATCGGCTTTTATTACGAAGGCGAGCAACAATTTAACGACTACGCCAGGGTATCGGCCCGAAAAGTGGATATGCTGCAAAGCCAGATAGAGCTGCGGTCCCTGAAAGCCTACTATACTGATACGGTAGAAAAGAAATAGCCCCGCCGGATGGCGAAGCTACAGTTACCCAAAATCGTATGAGTGTATGAACATTCATGGCGCAGAGTGCGGTTGTCCTGCTTCAGTATAAAGGTCTTTACTATATATTACCCACATTTTGATTAATTGTTACCTGCCTGTTACGCTTTTGTTGATATTATGTTATATCAACATGTTGTACGCATTACCAAATCAGTAATCAACAATTTTATACGCGCAAAGAGGCGATTAACGAAAAGCATATTCATTTTAGTTTTTTGCCGTTGGGATTTATANNTATTATTCATTTCATTTATCATCAGCAAGGGCGGGCCTGAGCTTAGAAAGTTGCAGGCATTTGTAAGGGGTGCAAGGTTGCTGGGGCTTATACTTATCCTGCTTGGGGCGCTTACTGCCAGTATAGTACAGATAGACGCCGGTTATATAGGCGTGAAAAAGCTATTTGGTAAAGTACAGAAATCGGTATTACCCAGCGGGTTGCATATGATTAACCCGCTGATGGAAATAATAGAAGTGGACATACGCACCATGAACTACACCATGAGCGGCATGACTGATGAGGGCCGCCAGAGCCAGGACGATGCCATTCATACCTTGTCGGCCGATGGTTTGGAAGTAACCATTGACCTGACCGTACTGTACCGCGTGGTACCATCAGACGCTCCGCAACTGATAGCGCAGATAGGCATGGACTATGAAGACAAAGTAGTGCGCCCCATAGCACGTACTATGATACGCGATAACGCAGTCTATTACGATGCCGTAGCACTGTACTCTTCCAAGCGCGATGAATTCCAGAACAGGATACACCAGAGCATAGAAAAGGAATTTAAGAAGCGTGGCCTGGTAGTGGAAAACCTGCTGATACGCAACATTAGCCTGCCCACATCTGTTAAACAAGCAATAGAACAGAAAATAAACGCAGAGCAGGAAGCGCAGAAGATGCAGTTTGTATTGCAGAAAGAAAAGCAGGAAGCTGAGCGTAAGCGTGTAGAGGCGCAGGGTATAGCCGACTACCAGCGTATTATCAGTACCAACCTGACGGATAAACAACTGCAATACGAGCAGATAAAAGCTATCAAAGAACTGGCCACATCACAAAACTCAAAAATTGTACTGATGGGCAGTGGCAAAGATGGTAACATAATACTGGACGCAAAATAGAACCGAAGACAGGCCTGTATGAAGCAGACGGGGTTATTATTCATCATTACCATACTATTATACGCTTGCGGCGGCGAGGAAAAACCGTTTGCACGGCATGAGCAGGTAATAAAGGAAGAAGGCTTTACTACCGACACCATGTGCGGCGTGTACAGGCTTTATACAGGTACAGTAGCCGGGCAGCCTGTTGTACTGCATTATATGCAGTATGGCAATACTATCACTTGTCAATACTACTATGTACAACATGGCAAAAACATACAACTGTACAACACCACTGACAACCCGGGTAGTGCACCCTTGATATTTGCAGAACGTCCGGAAACCGAACGGAAAGAAAACCCGGCTACCTGGCAGGTATCAGTAGCAGGCGACAGCATGAAAGGGGAATGGATAAGTGCCGATGGTGAAATTACATACCCGATATTGCTGAAAGAAGATTTCAGTAACGGCGCACGACAGTTCAGTATCGTATGCATGACTGATAGTGTCAACTTCATCGACAGCCTGCCTGAGCCAAAAGCATCTACCACTTACGAGGTGCTGCTGCCGGTGGGTGACGATGAGGGAACAAAGTTTGTACGTACTGCCATCTACAACTGCATTGGCTGTGATACGATTGCAGGCGATGATATGAAGAGCTGCCTGGATGGGCTTAAAACAAAATACTTTGCCGACTACAGGCATGTGAGCGATGAGGAGAAAAAACTTTACACATCCGCAGCTTCTTTCGGCAACTGGAGCGAGCAGACAAATTTCTGGATAGTGTACAATGACGAGGGTATGCTGGTGGTCAATCATCATGTATATGCATACACTGGTGGCGCGCATGGCAATTATTCCAGCCACTACCTGTGCATTGACTCCCGCGACAAAAAACTGCTGAAACTGGAAGATGTATTACAAGCCGATACAGCACAATTGGTCAGGCTATTGGAACAGGAAGCAAGGAAACTGTACAATATAGCGGAAGAAGCACCGCTGTATGAAAACATGCTGACTGAAGAATTATATATACCTGAGCAGTTTTACGTGTCCAATAAGGGCATCACATTTGTATATGGCATTTACGAAGTGGCTGCTTATGCCGACGGTGAAATCAGCCTGTTTATCCCCTACAACAAAATCATGGGAATGCTCACCCCATATTTCAAGCAAAGAATGAAACTGGAACAACTGGCAGCCAACAATTAATAACTATGGACTCATTGGAACAAATAAAATACCCCATAGGCCGCTATCAGGCACCTTCTGAATTTACACCACAACTCATCAACGGCTGGATCGCAGCCATTGAAGCACTACCCTCCTGGCTGGACCCTTGTATTGAAAACCTGGACGAAGCACAACTGGAAGTGCCTTACCGGGATGGTGGCTGGAACAGCCGACAGGTAATACACCATATAGCCGACAGCCATATGAACGCTTATATAAGGCTGAAACTGGCACTGACAGAGGACAACCCCACTATAAAGCCATATGACGAAAATAAATGGGCAGTATTGGATGATGTAGAATCTGTTCCTGTAAACGTATCCATCACCCTGGTGCACGCGCTACACCGTAGGTGGGTAGCACAGCTACGCAGCCTCAGCGATTCAGATTGGGAACGCACATATTTTCATCCCGAGCAAAACAAAAGCGTACCCATCTGGCAAATGACTGCATTATACGCCTGGCATGGCAGGCACCATATGGAGCAGATAAGGACATTGAGAGAAAGAATGAGCTGGTAACCGTTTTTTGCCGTTGGGGTTGTAACTTAGCGCTGCACAAAAAACATCACATCTTATGTTAACCGGTATTCAGCACTTGCACAACTTCCTGCGTTGGTTTGTATTGTTATTCGCATTGTGGACCATTATTAAAACAATGGGTGGCCTCGGTGGCGGCAGGCAATTCACCAAGTCAGACAAGCGCCCAGCTTTGCTGCTGATGATTACCGCGGATATTCAACTGCTGCTGGGCCTGGTGTTATACGTTGGCAAAGACTGGTTTAAAGTACTGACCAGCGGTGGCGGATTTATGAAAATGCCTGCCCAGCGCTTTTGGGCTGTGGAACATATGCTGGGGATGCTCATCGCCATCATCCTTATACATATTGGTTATGCGTCTATTAAAAAGGACATTACCGATGCTGCCAAATTCAAAAAGGTATTCTGGTTTACATTGATTGCATTAATCATCATTTTTATAACCATACCCTGGCCGTTCCGCGAAATAGTGGGTCGTCCATTATTCCCCGGTATGTAAGGGCATATGATTGGTAAGCTGTTACAACCTTTTTATTCCGCCTGGGTTATTGTTNNGGGATAAGGCATGGGCGCGCAGGGCAATATGGTCTATTGTGCATTATTGGGCAAAAGGCTGGTTATTTTGCATGGGCATGCCTGTATCACGCATAGGCCCCCGCCCCGGCAAGGAAAAATGTGTATATGTCGCCAACCATATCTCTTACCTCGATACAGTATTGATATATGCAGCCATACCCTACTACTTCCGCACGCTGGCCAAGAAAGAGATGGCACGTATACCCATATTCGNNTGTGTACAAGCAGATTGCCATATTGGTTGACCGCTCCAGCAACGAAAGCCGTGCCAAAAGCATGCGGCTGATGTGGCGTGCCATGAAGCACGAATGTAATATAGCCGTATTCCCTGAGGGCACTTTTAACGAAACAGGTAAGCCGCTGAAAGATTTTTATGATGGTGCGTTTCGGTTGGCTATCAATACCCAATCGCCTGTATTACCCATGGTCTTCCCCGATACAGTCCGGAGGTGGCACTACAACACCGTGCTGGGGCTGAAACCCGGCAGAAACAGGGTAGTATACCTGGACCCCGTGCCTACCACAGGCATGACGATGGAAGACCTTCCCAAACTGAAAGCAACCGTTCACCAGCAGATGGAAACAGCACTGCTGGAGCATTCCCGTTGATATAAGCCCACAAGTCAGCGGAAGAACTTACCTTTGCGCAAATTTTTCTGAAAAGATGGCATTACAAGC
>DINJ01000191.1:13046-13260 GCA_002423665.1 Bacteroidetes bacterium UBA5543
GAGGTAGATGCCATAGTGCATGTAATACGCTGCTTTGAAGACGAAAACGTACTGCGCGAAGAGGGTGCCATCAACCCTGTAAGCGACAAGGAAATAATAGATACAGAACTGCAACTGAAAGACCTGGACAGTGTAGAGAAGAAAATGCAGCGCTTTGAAAAAATAGCCAAGAACGACCCCAAGGCCAAGCGCGTGTTCGATGTACTGAAACAAT
>DINJ01000155.1:0-5657 GCA_002423665.1 Bacteroidetes bacterium UBA5543
GTCTATTTTCGGGTGCGGATTGCCCGGGGCGGCCAGCCCGCTCAGGTCGCCTTTTATATCCATCAACAGTACCGGGATGCTGGCATTGCTCATGGCCTCGGCCAATACTTGTAGCGTCTTGGTTTTGCCAGTGCCCGTAGCCCCGCTTATCAGTCCATGACGGTTGAGCGTAGCCAGCGGGGCATACACAGCCGCCTCTGTCACAACACCGCCGTTCAGCATAGCGCTGCCTAGCCTCAGGCATTCCCCTTTGAAGGTATAACCCTTTATTATCTCCTCTGCAAACTGTTCACTTTGCTGCATACCCTTTCTTTTGCATTGAAAATAATACAAAATCGGGAGTTGGCCCTACACCCCCTCACTCCAGTGGCTGCACAAATCGTGGAGGACTATCCCATTTTCCAAAGTGTTGCCCAAGTGTTGCCAAANNTTCATGTCAAAGAACTCGTTTTACCCTTTCGGGGTTATTAATGCCCCGTACGAACGGGACTTTCGTAAATTTATCCAAATTTAATATAGTAAAAATACGTAAATTATTTGTAATTATGAAATTGATATACGACCCTTGATACAGTAACAAAGTAGTATTGATAAATATGTTTCGTAACTTAACATGTATGGAACATGAACATCACGGGCATGAGAACCATAAAGGGCGTAGTAATATGCATATGGAGCATGCTTACTCCGATAACAGCCATGCGGGGCATGATAAACACGCAGGCCATCATATCGCTGATTTTTGGAAACGCTTCGTAATATGTACGATAGTGACGGTGCCGGTGCTGGCATTGTCGCATATGATACAGCAATGGCTGGGTTTCAATGTTTCTTTTACCGGGGACAAATATGTATTAGCTATCCTCTCCGCCTTCATATTCGTATATGGAGGCTATCCTTTTTTAAAAGGGTTGTATGATGAGGTGAAGGATAAAGCCATAGGTATGATGACGCAGATAGGTGTAGCCATAAGCGTTGCCTGGGCATACAGTGTAGCCATAACATTCGGGCTTCCGGGTATGGATTTTTACTGGGAGATGGCGACGCTGATAGATATCATGCTGATAGGGCATTATTTCGAAATGAAGTCGGTGACAGGGGCATCGCGTTCATTGGAACTGCTGGTGAGGATGCTGCCGGCTACAGCCCACCTGGTACGCAATGGCAATGTTGAGGATGTACGCACCGATAAACTGAAAAAAGACGACCTGGTAATGGTGAAGCCCGGCGAGAAAATACCCGTTGATGGTATTGTGACGGAAGGTGAAAGTTATGTGGATGAAAGCATGTTGACAGGGGAGAGTAAACCCGTGAAGAAAGAAAAGGGCATAAGGGTAATAGGAGGTGCGGTAAACGGAAACGGTTCGCTGACCATACAGGTGTTAAGTTCGGGCAAGGACAGTTACCNNGTAGAGGACGCACAAAAGGTAAAGTCGAAGACGCAGAATTTCGCAGACAGGGCGGCAAGGATACTCACATTTATCGCATTGGGCGGCGGTGTGCTGACACTGGCTATATGGCTGCTGGCGGGATATACCTTTGTATTTGCGCTGGAGCGTATGGTGACTGTAATGGTCATATCCTGCCCGCATGCACTGGGGCTGGCGGTACCCCTGGTAGTAGCCATTTCTACATCGGCATCCGCGCAAAAAGGACTGTTGATACGGAACAGGACGGCATTTGAAAACGCGAGACTTATTACGACCATCATTTTTGATAAGACGGGTACGTTAACTAAAGGCAGCCATGAGTTCCAGGATATAAAGGCACTGCATGCGGAGTATGATTGGCGTGGATTGCTGAGACTGGCCGCCGCACTGGAGCAACATTCTGAGCATTACATTGCTGCGGGAGTGATGAGAAAAATAAAAGAATGGGATATGTCTGTGCCGGCAGCGGAACAGTTTAATTACCTGCCTGGTATGGGACTGGAGGGTATAGTGGACGGGAAGCAGGTAAAAGTTGTGGGGCCTAAGTACCTACAGGAACAACATATAGATAGTCCAAAGGAATTGCAGGCTGTTGCCGGAACCATAATATATGTACTGGTTAATAAAGAGATAGCCGGAGCCCTGGTGTTTGCTGACCAGGTACGAGAAGAATCTTTTGCCGCTATACAAGTGTTGAAGGAGGCGGGAATAAAAAATCTGCTGTTGACAGGGGATAATTAAGTAGTGGCTGGGAAGGTAAATGACACCTTGATGATGGATGGTTTTATGGCAAATGTGCTGCCTCATGAAAAATCGGAAAAGGTAAAAGAATTGCAGGCAAGTGGTGAATATGTGGCTATGACCGGAGACGGTGTAAACGATGCCCCTGCACTGGCGCAGGCTGATGTGGGAATAGCAGTTGGATCGGGTACAGATGTTGCTGCTGAGACCGCTGATATTATTCTCGTTAACTCAAACCCTAAGGATATAGCCAGCCTGATATTATTTGGCAAGGCTACCTACAGGAAGATGATACAAAACCTTTGGTGGGCAGCGGGTTATAACATTATTGCCATACCCCTGGCAGCAGGCATATTGTTTCCCTGGGGTATCATGTTAAGTCCTGCTATAGGTGCTGTGTTGATGAGCCTGAGTACTATTGTTGTAGCGATAAATGCACAGTTGTTAAGGACCAAATTGCAATGAAATATGGACGATACTATCTTTGTGATAACAGATATTTAATGAAGGCAGTCCTATTATCAGCAGTATTAATTCTACAAATTTCGTTTGAGGCTACCGCACAAACCAAAATGCCAGATGACACGGCTTACAGTAAGTGGATCAATTATATTACCAGGCAGGTTGATTTGTCTTTGCCTGCCAACAAAGTACTTAATCCTGTCTATAACGAATACGGCAAACCAATGAAGTTATCCCAGATGTTGTTTGGCCGGGTGACAGCCGGCAGGGCTGATGCTTTCGTTCGGATTGGCAGAACTTATAGCTTTAAAAAGCTGAACTACGGCACTGCAAGAAAAATCATTGATAGTTTGCACTCAGTTGAATTCGATAAGATTTTTTTATTGGATCAATACCGGTATGATACTGTAAACAATAGGATTATTGTTAGAATAATGAAGCTTTCTCCTGCAATTAAGGTAGATAGTAACAAATATGAGCCGACCATTTGGGTGGAGTACAAGATTGTACGGCATTATTTAAGCAGGCATTATGTTGTAGATACGAACAGGATAAGGTGTAATCTTAATGACTATTTAGAACGCCGCTCCTTTGTTAGTAAGATTATCAGTTCATATAAGCCGCCTATACGTTAAAATTATTCTAAATAAGACTTGCTCTACAGTTGTGGATGGTTGTGGTGCTTACATTTAATATACAAAACCATCCAAATGCGACAACGATACGTGTTCTTATTAGCGGCAGCGTCATTGCTCAGCAGCACTTCACTTCACGCACAACATAGCGTAACAGGGACCATACAAACAGAAAAAGGGACTGCTATTGATATGGCCTATGTGTCCCTGCTGAACGGGGCAGACTCAACTGTAACTGCTACAGTGCAAACTAATGAACAAGGTAAATACAGGTATGATAACATTGCATCCGGTAAATACATCGTGGCTGTGCAGGCATTGGGTTATCAACAGGTGAAATATCCTGTATTGGTGACGGGGAACACAACTGTGCAGGCTATCAAACTGAAATCAATTGGCACGCAAATGGACGAGCTGGTTGTAACCGAACAGCAGGATATCATTAAAACAGAACTGGGTAAAACTGTAGTACATATTCGCGAAGGCATGAAAGCAGGCAAAAACCTGCTGGACCTGTTGAAAAATGTGCCTGGTGTAACTGTTGGTGCTGATGGCACAGTCAGTGTTACAGGCAAGAAAGGAATCATCGTATTAGTTGATGACAAACCTGTACGCCTGAGCGGTAAAGAACNNCGGCATGGATGCAACGGAAGTGGCAAAAGTAGAGTTGATGACACAGCCATCGGCCAAATATGATGCGGAGGGGAACGCCGGAATCATCAACATAAAAACAAGTGATAAGAAAAAGCAGGGCTGGGGTGGCGTAGCCAATGTAAATTATGCGCAAGGCATGTACCCATTCATTTCTGCCAATAGCAATATCACTTACAGAAAAGATAAACTGGCCTATAACCTGAACCCCGGGTATTTCGTCGGCCAGGGGTTCCTGAGGTCGGAAACAGAGAGCCGCTCGCTGCAAGAAGGGGAGACAACTGCAGTAATATACCAGGAGGCTTTCCGCAAAGAAATTTTTCCTGATTATTCGCTAAAAGCAGGTGTAGATTATGACATGAACGACAGAACCAAGTTCTCTTTTTCAGCTAAGGGCACTTATCATACCAATAGCGAAGTGGATAAGATAAATTCGGTAATAGATAACCTGCAGGCGGGACAAAGGATATATAACAACACGGTGAATAATAACGGGCATGTGAGGACACATATAGAACTGGATGGATTTTTGAAACACGAGATAGACAGCAACAGGAATATTCAACTGAATGCGGGCAGTTTCATCAACAGGCGGGAGATATACCAGGAACTGGACAGCAGAAACTATAATGAAAGTGGTGTGCAGGCGGGGGNNACTATACCTGACAAAACAGACTTGTATGTACTAAAAGCTGACTACGAAAGCAAAGCGGGTAAAGTGCAGGTAGAAGCAGGTGTAAAGGTGAACTATACAAACATTGACGAAGCCAACCTGTTTGACAAATACACGAATGGGCAATGGGTACACGATACGATGAGGACTAACCAATTTTTGTACAACGAACTGATAAGCGCGGCATACATTACCAGTACGACTGCTATCAATAAGCTGCAATTGCAGGCAGGGCTGCGAGCTGAGTATACTTACGCGGAAGGCAACCAGGTGACGCAGGATATACGTTTTAAACGTAATTATTTTTCGCTGTTCCCCACTGTATTTGCCAACTACAAAATAAATGATAACCATACTGTAGAGATGAACTACGGCAGGCGCGTGCGCAGGCCTTATTACCGTGAGCTGAACCCCTTTGCATGGTATATGTCGCAATACAACCTGAAAACGGGCAACCCGATGCTGGCCCCGATGTTTACACATAACGCCGAACTGAAGCATAATTTCAAAGGAAAGTTTATTACCACAGCCAACTGGTCGGAATCGCTGGGTACGTTTGTTGAAACGCTGACATTCGATAACAGTACGAATGTGAGCACTTATTCTACCACCAACAACGGCAGGAATACGAGGCTGTCACTATACGGGCATTATACCAACCAGGTATATAGCTGGCTGCACCTGGGCCTGATGGCGGGGGCGTATTATACCGAGTTTGAAGCGGACTATAACGGCAGGCACCATTACGCATCGGCTACCGGTTTTTACGCCAGTATACATACGCAGCTATCATTGAAAAACGGCTGGAGTGCCAGCGCTCATACCCGCTATGCAGGCCCGTACAGGAGCAGCGTGGTGCAGATGACGGGCGGTTCTGTATGGGTGAATGCAGAAGTAAGTAAATCCCTGTTCAGTGATACGGCTACCGTGAGGCTGGGTATACAGGACCCATTTTACAGTTACAGGTATGTAATGGATATGCAACAGGACAATGCTGTGGTGTCAGAAACGGCAAAGTTCAATACTCAAGTATTGTCACTTGGGTTCTCTTACAACTTCGGCAAG
>DINJ01000155.1:5744-10574 GCA_002423665.1 Bacteroidetes bacterium UBA5543
GCCTGTTGACTACTAATGTGTAGGTAAAAGTACCTGTGACATTGTAGCCATGCTCGTACATTACTTCGTTCATGCCGGGGTTGAGTGTAATTTTCAACCGCTTGATTTCTTTGCCTGCAATGTCAGCAATGGAGATGTAAGCATCTGCACCTTTCATATCCTCGTTGGCTAAAACCGATATTATTGTTTCGCCGTCAAAAGGATTCGGGTGGTTCTGCATCAGTTCTACAGGTTGCTTTTCATAAGTGGCATCTTCGATGCCCACACGTGCTATTTTTTCTCCTGAAAAGAGGCTCNNTATAGCCGAAGTCACCCGTGATGGTATATACGCTATCCCAATCGTTGGTAGCGGAGCGTACTGCCACTCTGTATGTGCCGTATTGTTTTTGCGATGTGATATAAACAGAAAAGCCCAGTGCTCCCATCGACATATCGAAAGTGGGTGTCTTGGGGCCCACCGCCATCATAGTAGCCGCATTACCATTGATGGCGGACATGCGCGCTAGGTAATTGAAGTTGACAAAGAAACTATCTATCACCTGGTCGTTGTCTGTGTCTACACCTAGTATATCGGTGCTGGTATGTTGCCTGTCGGTATAGTTAGGATTGCTAACATCAGCATCGCCGTGTTCGTTGGCCGAGCAGAAGCGTATGGCTGTATACTGTTCATCGTAGAACGGTATATGGTCGCCACCACGGCCTGTACGGTCGAGAGGTGTCATAATATTGACCGTCATGGGTATGGGAGCAATGGGCTTGAGCATCTCTTTGTATTCCAGCTTGATAAAGCGAGCCAACTGCTTGTGCTGCGAATCAAAGCTACCGCCTGAGAATAAGCGTAAGTTGGTGCTATCGATAGTGCCCGCGCCCATACAGCCGGGAGGTGATGCTGTTTGACCGCAGATGATGCCGCCAACTACGTCATTATTTAGTACGCCTTTCACCTGTATGCCTTTCTGCTTGCAATATTTGGCGAATGCACGTGCACCGTTCAGGCCCTGCTCTTCGCTGGTGGTGAGTATAAAAACAAGGGTGTGTTTGAAACTATATTTGGCCATCACGCGTGCCAGTTCCATTACCAGGGCGGTGCCGCTGCCGTTATCTTCCATGCCCTGCGCTATGCAGGCTGTGTCGCAGTTGTCTTCGCAACGGGTATCGAAGTGTCCTTCGATGATGACTACTGAGTTATCTGATATATCGGACCCGGGTAGTACGGCGAATACATTACGATGTTGGTCAACACTGCATATCTGTTGGTCGAACTGGAGGTAAGACGTGAGCAGCCTGTTTTCGTTCTGTGTGCTGAATTGTTCCAGCTTGCTGTGAATCCACCTGCGGGCAGCGCCTATGCCCCTGNNGTTTCAAAAGACTGCAATACCTCCAGGTAGGCTTTTAATGAATCAGGAGAAACACGGGTCATGATGCCCTGCGTAATATCCGCGGCTTTGCTGATTACAACCGTTGGTGTGTAGTTAGCCGGGCTGTAATTGCCCAGCATTACCTGCTCTGCCACAGTATTGGTAGAGAGCATATTAGTTTGCCCGAAAGAGGAAACGAATGCACAGGAGGCAATGACAGCAGTGTATAACTTCTTCATATCATCATGTTTATGACTGATATGAAAGTTATTAAAAAAATACGGATAATTAAGCCGCCTTGCGGGGATTGCCTAACTGCTTCAGCATCAATGCGTGTTGCCACAACGCCCTGCGGAAAGTAGGCTGTACGTTGTAGGGCACATTGTGCTCCGCAGCTACTTCTGCCACTATCTTCGATAATTTAGGATAGTGCACATGGCATATCTGCGGGAACAGGTGGTGCTCAATCTGGAAGTTGAGGCCGCCTATGTACCAGGACAGCAGTTTGTTATTGGGTGCGAAGTTGGCTGTGTTCAGTAACTGGTGAACCGCCCAACTGCTTTCCATTTTGTTTTTTTCGCCGGGCTTAGGATATTCTGAAGTCTCCATCACATGCGCCAGTTGGAAGATACATGCCAGCAGCAATCCGCCTACAAGGTGCATAGCAACAAAGCCCAGTAAAACGTGGTACCATGCTACGTTGGCAAACAACATAGGTAATACCAATACATAACCAAAGTACAATACCTTATAAGCAGTCAGCTCTATTAACGCCCTGGTAAGTGTAACTTTTTCTTTCTTGATAAGGCCGTTTTTGCCGTATTTCAGCAGGCATTTATAGTCCTTTACCGTTACCCAGTAAATGTTCATGATACCGTAGAGCAGCCATGCGTACAGGTGCTGGTATTTGTGCATGCCTATGTGGCGTGCATTGGGCGACATGCGCAGCAGTATGCCTGCATCTATGTCTTCGTCAAGCCCGTCGAGGTTGGTATATGTATGGTGTAGTATGTTGTGCTGTATGCGCCAGTTGCGATCGTAACCGCCCAACAGATTAAGTACCCAGCCCAGGGTTTTGTTTACAATTTCGTTATTGGAATAAGCACCGTGGTTGGAATCGTGCATTACGGATGTACCTATACCTGCAATACCTACGCCCATCAGCATCCACAGTCCGTAGAAAAATATCATGTTCACAGATGCCAAACCACTCACTATCAGCGCAAAAGGCACAAAATACATAGCCAGCATAGCAACGGTCTTTACCACCATTGTAGGGTTATGCAGTTTGGAGATATTGTTTTTGCTGAAGTATTCTTCTACCCTGGCCTTTACTGCGTCGTGAAAGTTGTCTGTACCCTTAGGGGCGAACTTTACCAGGCTTAATTTATTATCACTCATATTCTTATAACGTTCTGTATGGCTACAGAATCATGCAATTTAATGAAAATTTTCATATCTGAACGTTCCCGGGGCGTGTATTATCATAAGGTTAAGTTATTGTTACGCTCTGTTTTGGGCTAAAGCGAGTTAGTAGCTTTGGGTAAAAGCGAGTGTGACTATGAGTGTTTTATCCAAATTGTTTACCCCGGCAGGAAAGAAGTTTTACGAGTTGTTTGAGCAGGTAGCCGATAACCTCGATGTTATGACAGGCTACTTCAGGAAACACCTGGAGGCGGAAGACAGGAAAGTGAGGAAACCACTGCTGGATAAAATAGAAATGCTGGAGCATAAAAACGATGAAGTAACACACAAGCTCTTTGTAGAGTTAGGCAGGAACTTCATCACTCCTTTTGACCGGGAGGACATACATTTCATTTCTTCATCGCTGGATGATATAGCGGACTATATGTGGGGTACTGCCAAACAGGCTTATTACTTCGATATTACTTTGCATAACGGTATATCCGCAGAGATAACCAACAGGCTGACGGAATATATTGCATTGCTGAAAAGCACATTAAACGGCCTGGCTGACAGGAAAGCCCTGCATACACAAATAGAAACACTGGAGCATATGCGCGTCATAGTGGGTACGTCGGACGCTGTTATCACCACGTCTATTACAGATATATTTGACGAACCGGCTGGTACGGTAGAAATGATCAAGCTGTCAGACCACTATAACATGCTGCTGAAACTCAACAACAAATGTGGCGATGTAATTAACGTGCTGGAGGCGATGATTATTAAATACGCTTAGTTTATCTCTTCTTTTCACCCAGTACAGGCCAGGGTTTAACCACCNNTATGCGCCATAGCCTCGTCAATAGAGTCGGTAAATATGAACAGTTTGGCATCTTCTGTTCCGATAGTGCCTTCCTGTATCATATGCTTCACATGCTCATCAATGAACTTGTAGTAATCTTTGCCCATCAACACAATGGGGAACCGCTCCATCTTGTTGGTCTGGATAAGGGTGAGTGCTTCGAAAAATTCGTCTAATGTACCGAAACCGCCGGGCAGCACCACGAAAGCATAAGAGTATTTGGATAACAGCACTTTGCGCACGAAGAACAGGTCCATTTGCACCCATATATCCAGGTAGTCGTTGGGCATTTGTTCGTTGGGCAGTATGATGTTGCAACCTACTGAGCGGCCGCCGGCTTCTTTAGCACCGCGGTTGGCAGCTTCCATTATGCCGGGGCCACCGCCGGTCATAACGTTAAAGCCCAGGCCTACTATACGACGCCCAATTTCCATAGCCTGTTGGTAGTAGGGGTGTTTTTCATTGAAACGTGCCGAACCAAATACCGTTNNCCGTTACCGAAGGACCGATGAAATGGAGCTTACGCGCCCCGCGAATAAACTCGCGCATTACCTTGACGATGAACATAAACTCCGACCAGCGTGAGTGCGGGCCTTCAAGGAAGAATCTTTCCTGTTTGGAAACGGGGTTATTTACATTTTTAGGTTTGCTGTTCGTTCCGGTATCACTCATTTGCCTGCCTGTTTGGTTAATTCTACTTGCTAAGATACAAATATCCTGCCGTTACCATTGTACGGTCAGGTAGTCGGCATAACCCGTTGTACCTGCCAGTACGATATAGCCTATTTTATTGCCATTGATGGACTTGGCGGGTATTTCAAAAACCTTCACACCATTGATATAGCCCATCCAGTAATTGCCGGTCTGTTCAAATTCCACTTCGTTCCAACCATCGCGATATATGGCTTCGCTGGCCTGCCAGTCCATAATCGTTTGCACACCTTCGTTGGCAGTACCTTCCCTGTACAGTGCAAAGTAACCCTCGTTATCAATGAAGAATGAATAGCCATAATCNNTGCAGGTGGTTCTACCGTGTAGTATTCCTTTTGCACGCAGGAACTGACGAAGAGTGTGCCGGCTGCCAATGTTGCTATGATTATTCTTGAGAACATCTTCTTGATCTTTGGTATGCTAAAAGTAAAACAACTAATATGCCACACCGCTTAAGGGAAATCCTATTTAACAAATCTTATAGCTTTGCAG
>DINJ01000155.1:10600-10934 GCA_002423665.1 Bacteroidetes bacterium UBA5543
GCTGAACCTTGAAAGTCACGTGGAGGGCGGCTCTTTCAGGGAAATATACAGGGCTGAACATGTGCTGCCTAAGGAAGTGTTAAAACCCGGTCACCATGGTGACCGGGCTGCATCCACAAGTATATACTTCCTGCTGGAGCATGGGCAATTTTCAGCACTTCACAGGATTGCGTCTGATGAATTGTGGCATTTTTACGATGGCACAACTTTGTGTGTATATGAGATATTGAAAGACGGACAGTTGATAAAACACCTCTTGGGGAAAGACATAGACAAAGGGGAACGGCCGCAACTGGCGATACAAGCAGGTAGCTGGTTTGGATCGCGGGCGGAG
>DINJ01000026.1 GCA_002423665.1 Bacteroidetes bacterium UBA5543
ACCATGTATGCGGCGTTACCTATTACCTGGATGGTGTGAAGTTCAACGGGAAGGAAGTACAGAAAGACGCCAACGGCTATTACCTGCTGCGAAAGTAGGTCGTTTGTTTTTTCCGTACTTTTGCGCCTCATAATCGGAAAATAGGAATGTGGCATAAAGTAGCGGCCTTTATTATCAAGTTTCGTGTTGTATTGTTGGTCATCCTACTGATAGCCACTGTGTTTATGGGTTATAAGGCGTCCCAGGTGCAGTTGAGTTATATGTACGCCGACGCTATTCCCCGCGATAATCCTAAATACCTGGAGTACCAGGAGTTCCGTAAAAAGTTTGGTGAAGATGGCAATATGATGGTCATCGGGGTAGAGAAGAAGGACTTCTTCGAGCCGCAATTCTTTGCTAAATACGCCGCACTGGTATCCCGCCTGGAGAAGGTGGGCGCAGTGGAGCATATACTAAGCGTACCGGGCGCTATCAGCATAGCAAAAGATACTGCTACCAACAAACTCAAAACCATTAAGCTGGCCGATGCCATAGGCGTGCAGCATGCTGATTCTTACAAAGCGGCATTTCTCAACCTGCCGTTTTATAAGGGGCTGTTGTACAACCTCAATACAGGTGCCTATATGATGGCGCTGAGCATCAATAAAGATGTTATCAATTCTAAGAAGCGCCAGGTAGTCATTAAGGAAATACTGGGCATTGCAGAAGAATTTGGTAAAGAAACCGGGACTGAAATGCACTACTCCGGCCTGCCCTATATACGCGCGCAGGTAATGACCATGATTAAGGACGAGATGAGGCTCTTCCTCATTCTCTCTTTCTCGCTTACGGCTATCATCCTTGCACTGTTCTTCCGTTCATTTATGGCTGTGCTTACCTCTATGCTGATGGTAGGTATAGGTGTATTGTGGACGCAAGGCATCATAGTATTATTAGGCTACGAGATAACTATACTTACAGGGCTGATACCGTCGCTGATAGTTGTAATAGGCATACCTAACTGCATCTATTTCCTGAACAAGTATCATACTGAATACCAACGCAACCCCAACAAAACCAAGGCCCTGCTGCGTATGGTGGACAGGATGGGTATTGTTACCCTGTTTACCAATATGACTACTGCTATTGGTTTTGGCGTATTCGCTTTCACTCAGAGTAACCTGCTGCGCACTTTTGGTATTGTAGCAGCCATCAGCATCACGTCGCTGTTCATTATTTCACTCATATTCATACCTGCACTTTACAGCTTCCTGTCACCGCCCAAAGGCAGGCATACGCATTACCTGGAGAGCAAATGGATCAACAAACTGCTTAACTATAATACCAACTGGGTATTCAGTCATCGCAAGTGGATATACGGGTTTTCGGCTTTGATAGTCATCATATCATTTGTAGGTATATACCAGCTGAAAACAGTAGGCTATATAGTGGACGACCTGCCGGAGGATGACAAGGTATATACAGACCTCAAATTCTTCGAAAAGCATNNCCCGCCGTAAGGGTGGCGCTACAACCCTGACGGTAATGCAGAAAGTAGAAGAGCTGAACCAGCATCTTGACAAGTTTCCTGAAATGGGCAGAGCGCTGTCTTATGTTGAGGGTGTCAAGTTTGCACGCCAGGCCTATTATAATGGCGACAGCAGCAGCTATGGTGTCCCCAATATGTTTGACGCTGCATTTATACAGCCCTACCTGCGTGGTACAGGCGATAAAAAGAGCATGTTCGGCAGGATAACCAATTCCTTTGTTGACAGCAACAAACAGGCTGCCAGGCTCAGTATAAATATCGCCGATGTGGGTACCAATCGCCTGCCTGTACTACTGGACAGCCTGCGCCCCAAGGCTATGGAATTGTTCGACACCTCGAAGTACGACGTTACATTCACAGGCACCAGCGTGGTATTCCTCGAGGGGAGCCGCTTTATCATTCACAGCCTGAGGGATAGTATCGGCCTGGCCTTTATCATGATATTCGGCTGTATGATATTCCTGTTCCGCAGCTGGAGGATACTGCTGATATCCATAGCCATCAACCTGATACCGCTGATCATTACAGCAGGTATCATGGGCTGGAGCAATATCGTACTGAAGCCATCTACCGTACTGGTGTTCAGCATAGCGCTGGGTATTACAGTGGACGTTACCATACGCTTCTTAGTCAACTTCAGACAGGAGCTCCCGCGCAACAATGATAACATCGCTGATACCGTACACAAGACCATCAACGATACCGGCCTGAGTATCATCTATACCTCGCTGATACTGATAGCCGGTTTCGGTGTGTTCATACTGTCCCGTTTCGACGGTACCAAATCGCTGGGGCTGCTCACCTCCATCACGCTGTTGATAGCCATGGTCACGAACCTTATCCTCATGCCTGCGTTATTACTATGGATGGACAAGGTATTGCGCAAGAGCCNNAAAAAGATAACGGGGAAGCGCAACCATAATATAGCTTTTCGTAATTTTATCTTGTCTTAATCTCTGTTGTTTATGGATTTTGATAAGATCAAAAACAAAGGACAGGCAAGGTTATTCAACAACGATTTGCTGGAGATGATGACGAAAACCCACCCTTATGTCATCTACAGTGTCTACTTCCCTATCGTAGCCTTCATGTTGTACTACGGCGCTGAATACTTAAGTGTATCTGCAGGTGCTGAAGCATTGCTGTTTTTCGCCGGCCTGCTGTCGTGGACGCTGTTTGAATACATCATGCACCGTTATGTTTTCCATTACATTACCGACAACGTTCGTGGCCAAAAGATTGTGTATACCATGCACGGCGTTCACCACGAGTACCCCCGCGACAGGGAGCGATTGTTTATGCCGCCCATACCCAGTTTAGTGGTAGCTTCCCTGGTATTTACGGGTATGTACNNTCTTCCCCGGCTTTATGTGCGGCTATATGCTGTATGGTACCATGCACTACGCTATACACTCTATCGCGCCACCTCCTTTTATGAAAGCCCTCTGGCGCAACCACCACCTGCATCATTACAAATACCCTGAAAAAGGCTTCGGAGTCAGCTCGGTGCTGTGGGACCATATCTTCGGTACCGTGCCACAGAAGGACTAATGTATTACCTGCAACTTCAACGAATGTTTAGCCTCACCGGTTAGTACATTGATAATGTACAGCCCTGTCGGCAGGTTGTGCGTGGGTATTTGCAACTTATTAATACCGCTGACAGTAGCGGGTTGCAGGTATAGCAGCCTGCGCCCTTTGATATCGGTTACCCATACATCGGCCTTGCTGTTATTTGTAGCTTCAAACTCCAGCGTGGTGTATTCATTAGCCGGATTGGGGTAGATGCCTGTGCGGCTGATTTCTTTTTCATCCTCCGCCACATTCAGGAAGTAGTTTAGCCTGGCACTGTTAAGGATGAGCGTATCATCATTGCGCAGCAGCATCACTATCGCCCGAAGGTTGTTCCTGTTCCATTCGTCTTCCAGCCTTATGTTGAACTTTTTGTGATAGTTGCCTCCGTATTTCAGTTCGGCAGCGAAAGTAGAACCACCATCCGGTGCAGGTGTTATTTTTCTCGCCACAAAATTGTACTGCATATCTTTTGCAGGTACCGGGTCGGGCTTGTTTTCAAAACCACCCATAGCGCCCAGCATACCATAGCTGTATTCATTTTCCTGCTCCCAACCCTTGGTGGTACCTGATAGTTTATCTTCCGTAATCAATAGAAGTAAACGGAAATCGCCTGTCATATCAATGGCAGGTTTTACGGTTACACCTATATCTATCCTATTGCCCGTCACACCACCGTGCAGTTCCAGGTCTGCATAGCCAAAGTGTTGTTCGTGTCTTGAAAAAGTTGAAAAGACACCACCCCAGTCAGCATACTTACGGTCTATCATGAAGTACAGGCCTGAGTAATAGTTCATATCGTAGAAGTAATCTGAATAAGCTTTGTAGGCCATAGGGTCACTACTGTGTATGGCTGCCAGGTTAGCCACGTTGTCGTAGAACAGCATATTGAAATAAGTGATGCCCAGCGGTGCATACTGGTTCCAGGTGCCAGTGCCTTTTTCTACCATCACCACTTTCTTAGGCATGAAATGCGCGCCCTGCACGAAAGTGTGTATGCTGTCGTTTGACTTATTGATATCGCCCGGTACGTCTACCCATGCAGTTATATTTGTTTTAC
>DINJ01000218.1 GCA_002423665.1 Bacteroidetes bacterium UBA5543
TTTTCATTTTTGTGGCATCAAAATGGAACAAAATTTAAACCACCATCCTGTTCGTTCAAAAATCCTGGTTCATGCAAAAAACGATACTAAACAGCCTGCCCCGCAGAGGCGGGGATACAGAATGATGCAATAAGTACCGGTTTATACTTTTGTCTTTTTACTTTTGGCTTACTATGCAAGTACAGGATATAATTCAGGCAATAGAAACATACGCCCCCCCGGCATACCAGGAGGGCTACGACAATAGCGGGTTGCAGCTGGGCAACCGCCAGGATGAGGTAAAAGCCGTACTCATAGCCCTGGATGTGACCGAGGCAGTGCTGGATGAGGCTATGCAACGCGGTGCTAATATGATTGTGGCGCACCATCCATTGCTGTTCAGCGGGTTGAAGCAGATAAGCGGCCGCAATTACATAGAGCGCATAGTGATGAAGGCCATAAAAAATGACATAAGCATATACGCCTGCCATACCAATCTGGATAATGTACGCAACGGGGTAAATGCTAAAATATGCGAGAAACTGGGTTTGCAGAATACAACTATACTGGCACCAATGGGTGATAGCCTGTACAAACTATATACCTACGCACCTGTTGAAGCCGCATCAGCCGTCAGAGAGGCCATGTTTGCAGCCGGAGCGGGGGAGATAGGCAAATATTATGAGTGCAGTTTCAATACGCCGGGTACCGGGACTTTTCGCCCGGGCGAGGGCACCAACCCCGCCATCGGACAAACCTGCGGCGTACGGGAGGAGGTAAACGAGGTGAAAATAGAGGTGCTGGTNNTATGAAATGATAGCCATCAGCAATGCCAACCAGGATATGGGGGCAGGGATGGTGGGGGAACTTTCCGAGCCAATGGATGAAAGCGCCTTCCTGCAACATATTAAAACTAATATGAAGGCCGGCTGCATCAGGCATACGCCCCTTAAGGGTGCAAAAGTGAAGAAAGTGGCTGTTTGCGGGGGCTCCGGCAGCTTCCTGCTGAGGGACGCAATTAGCACCGGGGCTGATTTCTTCATCACCGCCGACTTCAAATACCACCAGTTTTTCGATGCCGAAGGCAGGATTGTCATAGCTGACATTGGCCACTACGAAAGTGAACAATTTACCTCGGAAATTTTCCTGGATATTATTAATAGAAAATTTCCTAATTTTGCCACTCTTTTATCCAATTTATCAACAAATCCGGTAAATTATTTTTAAAATAATATATGGCAAAAGTTAAAGAATTCTCGGTTGAGGAAAAGCTGGTAGCAGTCCTTACTTTGCAGAAGATTGATTCTAAAATAGATGAAATCAAGACCTTACAGGGTGAGCTGCCTATGGAGGTGAAAGACCTGGAAGACGAGATCGAAGGCCTGCAAACACGTATCNNATAGATGCTGAGATTGATAGCATCAACAGCTTTGTAAAGCAGAAGACCGAAGCTAAGAAAGAAGCCCAGGAACTGATAAAGAAATACGAAAAGCAGCAGGACAATGTAAAGAACAGCCGTGAGTTTGAAGCTATCAACAAAGAGCTGGAAATGCAGGAGCTGGAAGTGAAGCTGAATGATAAGCATATAAAAGACGCCGGCTACGAGCTGAAAGATCGTAACGCGGCTAAAGATTCTACCCAGGATAAAATACAGGAAGTAGAAGAGCAACTGAAAGAGAAGAAAGCAGAGCTGGATAAAATCATCAACGAAACCGGTAAAGAAGAAAAAGTGTTGATTGAAAAATCGGCTGAGGCAAAAGAAAAAGTTGACCCACGACTGCTGACTGCTTATGAGCGTATACGCGGTAGCTACCACAATGGCCTGGCAGTAGTGCCTATCGTGCGCGACTCATGCGGTGGTTGCTTCAACGTAATACCTCCACAGCGCCAGTCTGAAATCCGCCAGCATAAGAAAATCATCGTATGCGAGCATTGCGGCCGTGTGCTGGTTGATGTAGACCTGCACGACAAAGTGAAAATAGACGGTAAGTAATTACCCAGGAACAATAAATTAACAAAGCCCGTCTGAACGACGGGCTTTGTTAATTTTAGCGGCATTTCAGTAACTTTATTAAGCATACCACTCCACTTACATGAAAAGGATATTAATCTTCACTGTTACTGCATTACCGTTCTTATTGGCATTGGCCTTTTCACTGCCCGATGGTGAGGGAGTAACACCACTGCCTGCTAATGACCAACGAACAGGTGACCCGCAAAAAGGATATGACTACCTGACCAAGGGCGACTTTCTGAAAAGCGGCCTGCCTTACGGCGTATTCGTTATGAACTCCGGCAAGGATAAAGACAACCTGCTAAACCGTGAGGGTAAGAATGCGACTGTTGGGTATGGCTACAATGTAGTAGAGAACAAAGGCATTGAAATGGTGATACCTACCTGCCTGCAATGCCATGCTGCTGAGTTTGATGGTAAACTGGTTATTGGCTTAGGCAATACATCGCTTGACTTCAGTAATACGAGCAAGACTGATTTCAGCGGGCGCATCAATATGCTGCGCAATATGGCACCTAAGCAATATGAGGCTGCAGCCCCCTTCCTCAATGCTTTTGCTGTGACATATCCGCTGATGGAAACAGAGGTACGTGGTGTGAATACCGCCGACAGGTTGGCTGCAATACTTGCAGCCCATCGCAATCCGCAAACACTGCAATGGAATGATACACCACTGCTGGCCATACCCGATGGGGTGATACCTACCGATGTACCGGCATGGTGGCTGCTGAAGAAGAAGAACGCCATGTTCTATACAGGCTTTGGCAGGGGAGATTTCAGTCGGTTTCTTATGCTGTCTAACCTGCTGACAGTAACTGACACAGCAGAGGCGAGGGAAGTAAGTTCGCACTTTACAGACGTGCTGGCGTATATCCGCTCGCTGGAGGCGCCGCCATATCCAAAAGAGGTAGACCGAAAACTGGCTAAAGAAGGTAAGACCGTATTTAACTACAGTTGCAGCGGGTGCCATGGAACTTATGGCAAGGATGAAGAATACCCCAACCTGTTGATACCTGCATCGATAGTACAAACAGACTCGGCCCTATGCGGCGAAATAATGAAGAACAAGCAATTCATTGACTGGTTTAACAACAGTTGGTTTGTAGAAGGAGACCATGCTGCTCAGTTAGTGCCTTACAATGGGTATATAGCACCGCCACTGGATGGGGTATGGGCAACTGCCCCGTATATGCACAATGGTTCTGTGCCTACCGTTGAGGCTATGCTCAATAGCAAAGTGCGTCCTGCATACTGGAGCCGCGATTTCAAGGATCCTGAATACGATTATCAATCGCTGGGCTGGAAATATAAGATAGAAGAAAAACCGGAACGACGCAGAGTGTACAATACCACCTTGCCCGGGTATGGCAATCACGGCCACTACTTCGGCGATGCGTTGACACAAAGCGAAAGAGCGGCCGTGATAGAATATTTAAAAACGCTCTGAGGTTACTTTACATTCTGATTGAGCCATGTGGTGACAATGTCCAATACCTCAGGCTTGATGGTTTGCTCCAGTTGCCCGTATTCCTGTACGGTGCAGGTGTTACATTCCTGGAAGAGGTGATTCACGCCCTCTACTTCTCTCACCTCCTGTACTTTCGATTTGCTGTTAGTAAGTGCTTTGTTGATACCCTCCAGGTTGGTACGGCTGAGAACCTGTATGTCTTTATCTCCATTTAAAGCAAGTACCTTGCAATTGACTTTCTCTAATACAGGTTTGGGGTCGTATTTCATGAAGTACATCATCCACTTGTTATCATATAGCTTCACAAATTCGTAGGCAAACTTCTTTTTTGAATCCTCGTCTGTAATTCCGGTTGTGGCTTGTACTGTTGTTTCGTCAGTTGCAGCTATCCAGTCTGTTAGTGCTTTGTTCACACGCCTTTCTGCTATGTCACGGTCAGTAGCGGTAGTAATACCGTTCATTATAGTTGTGTACAGTTCTGCGTATTGGTTAGCTTGTTCTTCTGATAATCTCATCGTCTTCATCAATGCTGCATTCTGTTCTGCCATCGCTTGTATCACCTGTACACCCGGCGCTGCCATCAATACGATGAAGTCGATGTCTTTGCTGCGTGACGCTACCAACTGGGCTATCAGCCCTCCTTCGCTATGCCCGTACAGGCCTATTTTCTTCCTGTCTACTTCTTTTCTTTTCTTCAGGTATTCAAGTGCAGCCATTACATCATCGGCAAAGTCTTCAGATGTAGCTTTACTCCGGTCGCCGGTAGTTTTGCCTGTGCCACGGTCATCCACACGTAATACTACATATCCCTGTTTGGTGAGGTGGTCGGCCACTACGGCGAAGGGTTTGTGCTGAAACAGTTCTTCGTCCCGGTTCTGTGGTCCGGAGCCTGATATAAGAATCAGTGCAGGGTGCTGCTTATCATCACGTGGCGTTGTTATAGTGGCGCCATATTCTATGCTCTTGTTTTCGTTGTAGAATAGTATGTCTTCGCTATTGTATGAATAAGGGCCCTTAGGTGTTTGCGGACGGTTGAGTTCAACTCTGCCCTCACGCCTGTCAAGGTTAAGGGGCAGAGACATGCCGTTTTGTGTCCATTGTCCGTCTATACGGTTTACTTCGGCCATTTTACCATCGTACCTGCCGTTTACTTTTACAACTTTGATGTGTATACTGTCGCCATCAACTATTACGGTATCGCAGGGAATGTCCTTTGCTCCTTGTGCAGGTACATCCATTGTGGAAACAGGACTGCCGGCTTTATGTCCTGAAATATTGAAACCCATACGCAGGTTTTGCACTCCGCTAAGAGCCCCGGCCCAGGTACCGTCAAAATTGTTTTGGCCAAATACACATGATACTGATGCTATGAGTATGCATGTGAGTATGAATTTTTTCATTATTGTATGTTAGTTTTTTTGTTGTTTTTATAATATAAATAGGAATAGAGTATAGATGCAATTGCGATAACTAATGCAACCCCGGTTGTAAACATAGACGCAATTTCCGTGTCAAACCCTAATGCTACTAAGGTAATCAACAATCCACCTACAAAGAATAGTTTGGCAGCAATCCGGTGTGTCTTTTTCCAGTTGCCTTCGTCTTTCAATGTCCAGGGTATGCGCACACCTACAAAACTGTTGGGCCTGATATTGTACATTATATTGCCCATGAATACAAAGAACAACCCTATGGCCGGGAGGATAACCTTGTCCAGTAGTATTATATCCGGGTGAGTGCTGTTGATGATTATAGCCAGGCTTAATATAGTGATGAAAACCATTGTGCCTAAAGCTATCGTGTCGAATATAGGTGGTTTCCCGTCTTTGAATTTCTTCTTATCCAGCTTATGCACATTGGTAATAAGCAGATAAGTGAAAATGCCGATTACGCTCATTAGCAGAATGCTGAGCAGGAGTTCGATTTTGCCTCCATACCTGTCCGGTTTGCCGTCTGGGCCAAAGTGCAGGGCTACCTTTGCCGGTATTGTACTCCATTTCGTAAGCAGGTAAGCAATGGGTACTATGGCCATAACACCAGCCAGCCAGTGCTTAAGAGGATTTCCTGATTCCATGTAGTTTAATTTTTTTCAGATCGTTATCCGATTTGAATTGCAATACCCATTTCAGTATTTCATCCACTACAGTAGTGTTGAGTGTATAGGTAATGAACTGTTTGTTTTTGCTCGCGTCAATCAAGCCTGCCTGTTTCAGCAGGTCCAGGTGGTGCGATATACTGGGCTTGGATATCTCAAACTGTTCAGCGATTTCGCCGGCGGTCATGTCACCATTCTTCAGCAGTTCCAGTATCTCCCGCCTTGTCTGGTCATTCAGCGCTTTGAACAAGTTATTCATTATTTAGGTATTTAGACAAATATCTAAATAATATCTTTCCCGGCCAAGATATTAACAAAAAGCCCCGCAATCTGCGGGGCTTCAAGAACAATATACTTAATGGTTATGCTGTCACTTTGCCTTTTACAAAGCTCATAGCCTTTTCAACCATGTTTTTTGAGCCTATAAAGATAGGTACACGCTGGTGCAGTTCAGTGGGCTGCACTTCCAGTATCCTCTCTTTGCCGGTAGTAGCTATACCGCCTGCCGCTTCCATCAGGAACGCCATAGGGTTACACTCGTACTGCAGGCGCAGCTTGCCGTTGGCATTCTTTTTATCAGCAGGATAAATGAATATGCCACCTTTTATTAATGTCCTGTGCATGTCAGCCACCATAGAACCGATATAGCGGTGGGAATAGGGGCGGCCTTCTTCCTTATTTTCTTCCATACAGTAATCAAGGAAGGCTTTCATGCCATCGTCGTACTTGCATGTATTACCCTGGTTTACGGAATATATTTTGCCTTTCTCCGGGCATTTCATATTGGGGTGAGAGAGGCAGAATTCGCCGATTGAGGGTTCCAGTGTAAAACCGTTTACACCCAGTTTGGTAGCATATACCNNAACCCGCCGCCATCAATGCACTGCCCGGTTGCAGGAAGTCGGCCTCAGTACAAGGTTTGCCCAATTCACTCACGCGCCTGTATATAGAGAATATAGTGCCAATAGAAGCGTTGACATCGATATTTGATGAGCCATCCAGTGGGTCGAATAACACTACATATTTAGAATTAACAGAATATTCGTCATCGAAGGCTATGAAATTGTCGTTTTCTTCTGAAGCAATACCGGCACATTCAGAGCTGCTTTTCAGCACATTTATCATGGTTTCGTCCGCATACACGTCCAGTTTCATCTGCTCCTCACCCTGCACGTTGGTAGCACCATGTGCGCCCAGTATATCTACCAGTCCGGCTTTCAGTACCTGCTTATTGATGATTTTACAAGCCAGCCCTATGTCGCGCAGTATCGCCGACAGTTCGCCTGTAGCATTGGGGAACTTCCTCGTCTCCTGGATGGTGAACTCATCCATGGTTATTAATCTTCTTTGCGGATTCATCTTTTCTGTATTTGAATAAGGTTGCAAAATTAATAAACCCTTACTGATTATCATTTATTAAATTAATGGCCCGTCAGGCTACATAAAAGGTTTATATTCTGACATATAGCAACTACCTTTGCGAAGCCGGATAGCGGGTATGGTACAGTATTACAAAAATATCAACAGGCAGACACAAGAGGTGCAGGGCCCCGATGGGGCTAACTGGATCAATGTGACACCGCCTTTCCAGGAAAATGAGATCAACAACCTGTCGGAGGCACTGAATATACCCCGCGACCTGTTGACCGATACGCTTGATATAGAAGAGCGCGCCCGTTATGAAGAAGAAGATGGTGTAAAGCTGATTATCCTGAAAACACCTGTAGAAAATAAGTCGCTGAATGAAAGCGACGCTGATTATGTAACCATTCCTATTTCCATCATCATTACCGAGCGCAACCAGGTGATTACAGTAAACTCCTTTGAGAACGTGGCCATCCGCCGTTTCCTGAATACATTCGCCAAGCGGCATCCTGAGCGCCCGAATATGATGGTGCTGAAGATATTTGAGAAGGTCGTAATGGACTTTATAGAAGTACTGAAGGAAATCAACCACCGCCGCAATATACTGGAGCAAAAACTGTATGACAGTAACCGTAATGAGGAACTGCTATACCTGATGCGTGTGCAGAAAAGCCTGGTGTATTTTGTAACAGCACTGCGTAGCAACGAACTGCTGCTGATGAAGATGGAACGCACCAACTTCCTCAATTGTAATGAAGAAGAACGAGAGTTGCTTTCCGACCTGGTGATTGAATTCTCGCAAGCCCTGGAGATGGCGAATACTTATACAAACATCCTGAGCAGTACTATGGATGCATTCGCCAGCATTATCAACAATAATATGAACCTGGTGATGAAACGCCTCACCAGTATCACGATACTTATATCATTGCCAACGCTGATAGCCAGCTTTTACGGCATGAACGTGCCGATACCTTACCAAGGTGGTATGTATAGCTTTTATGTGCCTATCATACTGGCTATCCTCACATCCGTTGCCATGACGCTTTACTTCAACAAAAAACGCTGGTTCTGACTATGGCCGGCGAAGGGCGTTTCAACATACGCGTTTACGGCATATGGATAGAAGGGGAGCGTGTATTGGTGAATGAAGAAACAATACGAGGTGAAAAATACATCAAATTTCCAGGTGGAGGATTAGAGTTTGGTGAAGGTGTAATAGCCTGCCTGCACCGCGAGTGGAAGGAAGAACTGGACCTTGAGATAAAAGTATTGGAGCATTTTTACACCACTGATTTTTTTCAGGCATCCGCGTTCGATAATTCACAGGTTATCAGCATATACTACTTAATCAAGGCTAAGCACCCGGACCCTTATATTATCAATACTAATCCTGAAGAATATACGCATTGGATAAAGCTTGCTGATATTACGCCAGATACTTTTTCGCTGCCAATTGATAGGGTAGTGGGCAAGATGATTGTTGAGCAGTTTTTGAAGTAATCAATATCCGGTTTTNNAGCAACGAAGCAATCTATGAAGTTGAGAAATATCCTATAGACTGTACAGATTGCTTCGTCGTACCTCCTTGCAAACGCCATATTTGAGGTTTGTGCGATGTACGAAGTAACTATTTGGTTACTACTTATTACTAATGCTTACATAATTCTCAATAGGCAGGCGCTTGGCGATACTACGTGCCAGTGTCATTTCATCTGCATATTCCAGCTCTCCGCCAAAAGCTATACCTCTTGCAATGGTGGTAATCTGCACGGGGAGTCCCTGCATCTGTTTGGCTAAATAATACACGGTTGTATCGCCTTCTATGGTAGGGCTTAACGCCATGATGAGTTCTTCCACGCCATTCTTTTCTACACGCTCACGCAGGGTGGTGATGTTCAGTTGGTCAGGCCCTATGCCATCCAGCGGAGATAGAATGCCACCCAGCAAGTGGTACAGGCCATTGTATTGTTGTGTGCTTTCTATTGCTATTACATCGCGTATGTTTTCTACCACGCATACCTGTGTATGGTTGCGCCCGCGATTGGCGCATATTTCACACACCTCGCTGTCCGCCACATTGTGGCAGGTTTTGCAGAATTGTATTTCGTGCCTCATCTTGCTGATGGCACCTGTAAATGCGTCTACATCTGCCTCGTCCTTCTTCAGGAGATGAAGTACCATACGCAGGGCCGTTTTCTTGCCTATGCCCGGCAATTTGGCAAATTCATTCACAGCATCTTCTATCAGCTTCGACGAAAAAATCATAGGCGCAAATTAAGAAAATTCACCTCCCTTTAACTAAATGCTTTCACATTCAGTACTCCCGGATGGTTTTTAGCACGATATTTGCCTTTGTAGAATAAACAAGACAATATGAAAAGNNAATGATTTATTTGCTACCGGCAATAGCTATCGGTTTTGTCACATTACAGGGTTGTGCAGGAACGGCAATAGTAGCGGGTGACAATACAAGCCCCACATCGGCGCCTCATACTACAGGCGGCAGCAGTGCCGTACAGGCTACTTCGGGCCAGGCGTCGTCTACACAGTCTGCCATATCGGGTGACACTAAAGAGGTGAAGTCAGGCAATTTCAACAGTGCAAATAAGGCATCTGTAGAGTAGCGATAAATGTCGTGTTAATAAATAAGGGGCTGAATATTCAGCCCCTTATTTATTATGTAGTTTGTTGTTCAAATTACTTCACTACAGAGAATTTGCTTACAACTTTAGCACCGTTTACGTTCAGCTCAGCGATGTAGATGCCCGCAGCCAGGTTTGAAACATTGATGTTCACCTGCTTAGAACCGGCATTGTTGTCTGCTATCGTTTGTTGGTGTACTGTTTGTCCTACCAGGCNNGTGCTTGTAGCCGGGTTAGGGTACAGGCTCATTGAGTTTTCAGCAACAACATTTTCTACAGAAGAAGGATCTTGTTTGAAGGGGATAGTTTTACAAATCCTGTTGTTGTTAGGATCAGAATCAGTCATAGCCGCGCCACTCCTGAATGCGTTAACAGTATCGCACCATGTAAATGGGTTGTTGGTAGGAGCAGAAGTCCAGTTAACAGTGTCAGCCCAGTACACAGTATCACCTACAGGAATACCGTTGGCGGGGAGTGATAACTTAATTGAGTTTACACCATTAGACCTGTAAGCCCTTCTCAACACCAGAGTGTCCGTAGCGGCAACCAGTGCTACAGGTCCTTTGTTGATAAAACCCCACCTGATGATGTGAGAAGTTTGCCCGTTGTAGAGCATAGTGTCCGAGATAGTCCTGTGGTACAGTGCGAGGTCGGTCTGTGCATTGACATTGCTGTTAGAAGCCAGCAGGGCAAAAAGTGCAATAAGTAAGTAAATACGCTTCATATTTAAGTTTTTAGAGTTAAGTGGTAAAGATATGCAATTCGCCTGAAAAATTAATTCTCTTTTAAGTTTAATTAGCTGAGGAAATGGATAAAATCAGTGCTTTATTAGGTCTTGGTTAAGTATATGACAGTAATATTTCATTGATATGACAAAACGCCTGCCGGGTTTTGTCACTTGTTTATCAAATAAGCTTCTTTTGAATGTTCGTTTGGCTTTCTTTGCCCTATTATTCTATCTTTGTTCGCTTATAAGACTCCATATTTATTACATAATGAGATTATTATTAACCGCAATTGGTTGTTTTTTAATACTGGGTTTGCATAGTTGCTCAGAAGATTTTACAGTAGCTGCACCATACAAACAGGTAACAGTAGTGGGTGGCATATTGGACATGAAAGACACTGCGCACTATATCCGTATTCAAAAGGCCTTTATGGATGAGAACAAGAGTGCCCTTGAAATGTCTAAAGTGCCTGACAGTAGTTTTTACAGCTCCCTGGTTGTGAAGTTGTATGAATACGACTCAGCACAGGTAAAAGTGCTGGATATTATTGACCTGCAACGGGTGGACCTGAATAACGAGGGATACCGCAAGAACAGTCCTATAAACGACCAGCAGTTTTTTACCAGTCCCAACTATGCTTACAAATTTGTAAAAACAGATCTCAGCCCGCGTTACTGGTACAGGCTTGCTATTTTTAATACAGTTACCGGCCGCACAGATACTTCCGGCTTTGTAGGTATCGTCAATAGCGATTCCAATCGCATTTATGATGGCTTTTACATACAGGAATTCCTGTTGGCTAATTATATTATTGATTTTTCAAAAACTACCGCCACATCGCAATTCAGGGTGTCACCATTCATGCCACGCAACGGACGGATGCTTGAGGGTTATATACGTTTTCACTATGTTGAAAAAAATGTATCTACGCTGCAACAAACCCGTAAGTATGTAGATTATGCATTTGATAATGAATTGAACCAGGTTACGCCCGGCGTAAGAGCCGAATTGGCAACCCTTAACGCCAATATTTATGCGTTTTTAAATTCTTCAATAGGAGCAGCGCCGGCTAACGTGGTGCGCCTGATGGATAGCTGCGACATATTTATTTATGCTGCGAGCCCCGAAGTGTATTATTATAACATAATTAACCAGGGCCAGACGGGTGGAATTACCAGTGATAACATCCAACCTAACTATACAAACTTTACCGGTACAGACGTGATAGGCGTATTAGGTTCAAGGGGAATGAGGGCATATTATGGTGCGGCAATTTCCAAAGTCACGCTAGATTCACTAAGAGAGAGCTCAATTACCGAATCTCTGAGAATTACCGGCGTATCAGAAGATTGACAATATTACAAACCAAGCATATTTATAATGCCTTTATGTACCAACATGAAGGCATTTTTATTTCATAATGACAGTATGGCTGACATTATTGCCGAAACTTGTGGAATGGCATATCAATTGACATAAGGACAGTAGCGTTTAAGCTGAAATTACTAATTATTAATAAGGAAAATATATTATGGGAAAAATTATTGGAATTGACTTAGGAACCACAAANNCAGGTTTGACGAAATAGGCAGCGAAATGGAGCATGCCGCTTACAAAGTGGTAAAAGGCGATAACAATACACCACGTGTAGATATTGACGGCCGCCTGTACACACCGCAGGAAATATCAGCAATGATTCTTCAGAAAATGAAGAAGACGGCTGAGGAGTTCCTGGGGCAGGATGTGACAGAAGCCGTGGTAACCGTGCCAGCATACTTCAACGATGCACAACGCCAGGCTACGAAAGAAGCCGGTGAAATCGCGGGCCTGACTATACGCCGTATCATCAATGAGCCTACTGCGGCAGCACTGGCTTACGGTTTTGACAAGCAAGGTAAAGACAGTAAAATAGTGGTGTTTGACCTTGGTGGTGGTACGT
>DINJ01000073.1:0-15099 GCA_002423665.1 Bacteroidetes bacterium UBA5543
ACCAAATGTTTCAGATACTTTTATTATTTTGAAGCCACGTGAGAAGTGGCCCGATCCAGATTTAGCTAAAGCTGATTTAATAGTACGAATTGAGAATGCTGTTCAGAAGATACCCGGAAATAAATACGAGTTTACCCAGCCAATTCAGATGCGATTTAACGAACTTATTTCAGGTGTACGGAGTGATGTTGCTGTCAAGGTATATGGTGATGATTTTGAACAGTTGGAGAAAACTGCTAATCAGATTTCTCAAGTTTTGATGAGTATCCAAGGTGCAGCAGATGTCAAAGTTGAGCAGACTTCTGGGTTGCCAATGTTAGATATAAATTTAGATAAACCAGCAATTGTCAGATACGGCCTGAATGTAAGTGATGTTCTTGATGTTATATCCATTGCTATCGGTGGTGAGAAGGCTGGCTTGATTTTCGAAGGTGATCGGCGGTTTGATATCGTGGTGCGATTACCAGAGTTTTTACGTCAGGACATGGATGTGTTGCAGAATTTGCCGATTATTTTACCTGCTGAGGTTGCCGATTTGTCAGATAAAACACCAAATGCCGAGCATATCAGACCAACTTATGTGCCATTGAAAGAAGTTGCAAGCGTGAAAATAATAGATGGTCCCAATCAAATCAGTCGTGAAAATGGGAAGCGTCGTATTGTCGTGCAAGCGAATGTACGTGGACAGGATGTGGGAACTTTCGTTGTAGATGCTCAGGCTGCAATTGACGAAAAGGTCAAAATTCCAACTGGTTATTGGTTAGAATGGGGTGGTCAATTCAAGAATTTGGAAGATGCTAAAAATCGTTTAGCCATAGTTGTACCGACTTGTTTTTTTATGATATTCCTCTTGCTGTTTATGGCATTAGGTTCAGCAAAGCAGGCAATTCTGGTTTTTAGTGGTGTGCCATTGGCGTTAAGTGGTGGTATTCTATCATTATGGTTGCGAGACATGCCATTTTCAATTTCGGCGGCTGTTGGAATGATTGCACTTTCGGGTGTTGCGGTATTAAATGGCTTGGTAATGGTTTCCCGCATTAACCAATTAATAGGTGAAGGGGTTGAACATAGACGAGCCATTGATGAAGGTGCTTTATCTCGGTTGCGTCCTGTATTAATGACTGCTCTTGTAGCTTCTCTAGGGTTTGTACCTATGGCTATTGCTACGGGAGCCGGTGCTGAAGTTCAAAAACCAATAGCAACGGTTGTAATTGGCGGCTTGATAAGTGCAACCATATTAACGTTATTGGTTCTTCCGGCTCTATATAAATTTTTCTTGCTGTCACCATGCTCTGATGATAGAGCTTTGTATTAGATTAGATATTCAGAGCGTAGTGCGTGCTACGACCTCCACCCATCGTTATTAATGCACCTAACTCAGTCAGTTCATGAAAATCCCTTGTGGCAGTAGCCTTTGATGTTTTAGTGATTGCAATATATTTTTTAACGGTCATACCACCTTTAAATCGGTCTACTCCTGCATCTAGCATTTTTCTAACGGCTTTTAATTGGTGTACATTTATGTGTTCTTTAAAGCGATCAAGGAAACTTGTCTTTTAAGTATGAAGTCGATTGACTGTGTTGCTTGCGTTTGAGCCTTTATAACTACACTTACAAAGTAGATTAGCCATTTAGTAACTTTATTGCTTATTTGCACTTTCTCTAAAGCTAAATAGTATGCCTTTTTATCAACTTCAATCGTGCGAGATAAGCTCAATAATATAGGTCGCCCGATTGTTTGGGATAAAGTTTTTTCTGCAATCGCTCTGCCTATTCTACCATTACCATCTTCAAACGGGTGGATAGATTCAAAATACAAATGAGCAACAGCAGCCCTGACGTGTTCTTTTTTGATTTCTTTTTTGCCATTTGGCGCAGTATCATTAAACCATCTAATAAACTGCTTCATCTCTTATGGCACAACAGATGATGGCGGAGCTTCAAAATGAATTTTCTCTTTGCCGTAAGCCCCTGAAACAACTTGCATAGGTGCTTCGTGATGTCGCCATACGCCTTCGCTAATATTTTTACTTTGTGATAATAGCATTCTGTGCCATGTGAAAAGTATTTTATTCGACTCATTATTTCCCAATCACTGCATCCAATGCATCATCCGCATTTTTATTGATGAAGCTGGATTGATAGCCGATTGTCGTAGTCACCGTGCTATGACGATACAACTTTTGCAGCATTTGCACTGGTATTGTGTCCCCAGAGATATTACCAAACGTGTGACGTGATATGTGCATGGATATTTTCTTGGTAACACCCGCCTTTTTAGCCACTTCTTTTAAATCGGTATTAATAACCCTTAGTTTGGTCTTTATCCGCATTTGCACATGGAAAGGGTCGCCCAGATTGTCCAGCCCTCTTAATTCAGGAAAGACTAGATCAGTATCATCTTTCAGGCTGGTATATTGGTCTAATATTCTTTGTGCCTTGTCCGGCACTTTCAAACTGTCACCCTTATTGTTTTTACCCATTGAGTAAAACAAACGCCCATTCTGAAAGTCTGTCCATTTTAGACGGAATACGTCAGAAACCCGCATCCCAGCGAAGTAGAAAGAAAACAGCCATATATTACGAGCATGGTTTAGGTCTGGAAATTCTGACAAATCTAATTTTTCTATTGCTGCCACATCCTCGGACGTACCACCGACCTTTAGGCTATCGGGGAACTTAATTTGAATTTTCCCCTTGCCGAAAGGGTAGTATTTTAGGTCACAGGCTTTTTCGTCTATTGCCTGGCTGAATATTGACCGCACAACGACAAGATGATTAACGGCTGTACGCTCAGACATTTGATATTCAGCTTTAAGCCATGCCTTATATCGCTTAATCATCGACATACTGAAATCAGAAAAGGCTATGTCCTTTTGCAGGAACTCTTTTAAATGCTTTACACGGGGTTTGTCAGCCGAATGACGGTTATATTTCCTGTCAGCCTTGAGCCGTTCTATATATAAATCAGCTTGAGCAAATACTGTAGATTCTGCTTTTGGCTTAATTGTCTTTTTTATCAAGTGTGCACTGGCACTCTTGAAAGACGTTTCTAATTCTATTGCCTTATCGCTTACTTCTGCAAGTCTTTGCTTAATGAGGTTATTAAGCCGTACCGCATTTGGGTGGGACTTTCGTATTTCTGTTTTTCGTTCGTCCCAATCCTTTTCTGTGATACTATATCCTAAATGAATAAAGGAGGTCTTGCGATCTTTTGTAATTCTGATTGCTAAAGGATAAGTGCCGTCCTTGTTTCTTTTCTTACGTAACACAATTTTTGCTGATGCCATGATGTGAAATTTGGTACAACATAGGTACANNGGGCACAGTGATATAATAGTGGGAGTGGCATAGCGTCACATCCCACTATTTTTTGTGTCAGCAGCTATTTTTCTATTAGAATCAAGGTCTCTTCTTCAAAAAAATCACTACTCTATTATTTCTCATAAAAGAATGATATTTTTACCTTCATTCATAAAATGCCATTCATGAAAAGAGTGTTGAATCTTGGATTATTTTCTGTGTTGCTGATAGCCGGCTGTACAAAAACTGAAACCAAAACAGATCCGTGCGCAAAAGGCACAATTAAGTTTATAAACAATTCGGTTTATACATATAGTCTTTACCTGAACGATGAACTGGTCAAAAGCCAGGATAGGCAAAGTACCTACGACCATGAGGCATTTACCGGCCATTATTCTATTAAAATAGAACAGGATACAGGATATGTAGCCACACCGTATGTAAAAGAATACAGCATTAATCTTGATGGTTGTGAGACAGAAACTATAGTTATTCCCAAACAACCGGGTGAACCTGAGAAATAATATCCTGACAGATTATTACGGGTCTATCATTTACCTTTGCCGCACAATACGTTGTTTAATCAATGCACATTTATGTGTAGTGTATAATATATGCTGAACGGTAAGAAAATAATAGTGGTATTGCCGGCTTACAAGGCTGCGATGACCATGGAACGAACATACAAAGAAATCCCTTTCGATATTGTGGATGACGTTGTGTTAGTTGATGATAATAGTCCGGATAATACTGTTGAGGTTGCCCGTTCAATAGGGATAAAGCATGTCATAAAGCATGTTGTTAATAGAGGATATGGCGGTAATCAGAAAACCTGTTACGCCAAAGCACTGGAACTGGGAGCTGATATAGTAGTAATGCTGCACCCCGATTATCAATATACCCCCAAATTGATACATTCATTGGCTTCAGTTATAGCATACGAAGTCTATCCTGTTGTTTTCGGCTCACGTATATTGGGAAAAGGCGCCTTGAAAGGAGAAATGCCTGTATATAAATATATTGCCAACCGTTTTCTTACATTGTTCGAAAATATCATAATTGGTCAGAAATTGAGCGAATACCATACCGGTTACAGGGCTTTTTCAGCCGATGTTATCCGCTCTATCAACTTTGAACACAATAGTGATGACTTTGTTTTTGATAACGAGATGATTTCGCAGGTGTTTATGAACGGGTATGAAATAGGCGAGGTGACCTGCCCTACAAAATATTTCGAAGAAGCATCAAGTATCAACTTTTCCCGCAGTGTGCAATATGGGTTGGGGGTACTTAGGGTATCAGTCATACACAGGTTGCACAAATGGGGGGTTATTAGACACAAGCTTTATTCAGCCCCTGCCAGCGCATTATGACATGCAATTTCGGGCTGTCTGCCACGAAACCGTCAAAACACCTTTTATGGGCACAATTCTGACATAAAAAACAGAATTCCGTGACAAAAAACTTTGCAATTTTTTAACAGGAATAGCTATCTTTGAAACCATTGTTTTAAACTGATTTATACAATAATTTTTAACATGATAAGAAAAGTATTTTCATTGTTACCGGTCGTACTGATGATGGTGTGCTCTGCAAATGCGCAGACTGTTCAACACCCGTGTGCTACAACCGAAGCCAACGAATCTTACAAGCAATCCTTTCCTGAGATAGCGGGCTATGAAGAGCAGCTGAGAAGCTTCATTGAAGAGGGGATGAAAGCAATGCGTTTGGATCGTGCCAGAGGTAAGGGTACGGCATTTGGTGATAATGATACATTGCATATTCCCGTAGTTGTGCATGTTGTACACGATTATGGTAATGTTGATTATGTATCTGACGATGATATATACCAATTGCTGGACCAGATTAACGAGGTATATATGAAGTGGAACTCTGACACGAGCGATGTCATAACTCCTTTCAAGAAATACATTGGTAATCCTAAGGTTATGTTCCACCTGGCTACTAAAGATCCTCAGGGACGTGCTACAAAAGGTATTACACGTCGCAGGTCATATCTTACAATCGGCGGTGACGACCAGGCAAAATTTGATCAGTGGGATCCCTCATCTTATCTTAATATATGGACTATACGTAACATAGGTAGGGGAATATCTAATGGTGTAGTTGCTGCTTATGCTGTTTTCCCAAGTTCTGCTGCTGCATTCCCTTATACAGATGGTATCATCACAAGTGCAGGTAGCATGCTGAGCAACAAGACTATACCACACGAAATAGGCCACATTTTAAATTTGTATCACACATGGGGGAATATCCAGGTTGCGACAAATTGTACAGGTGATGATGAAGTAGATGATACACCACCTACATCGGGCCACTTTGGCAATGGAGATCCGTTTGGTACAACTGCTAACGGTAGCTGTAACGCCGCAAGCCTTTACGATACATCATGTACCAATAACGTGAATACGCTGGCTAAAATACTTTTAGATTCTACACTAAATATCGCGGTTGATAATTCGGTAAAAGGTTTTGATTATATTCCAAGGACAAACATGACTCTTGAGTCTATCAAAATTTACCCGTCTACAATCGGTGCTGAGTTTGAGATAACTAACTATAAGGGTAACTCAAGCGGTAATTTCAGTGTGCTGAATGTAATAAATACTAAAACTGCAAACGTAGGTATGCCTGCTTTGGGTAGTTCCTTCGAAGTGTCTAATATTGATAATCCGGTAAAGCGAGCCGGTATTACATTCCAGACTCAGAAGTACATCTGGATAGATTCATTTAATATATATCCAACCACTATAGGTGACACTTTTGTTATCACACTGCTAAAATTCAATAATAGCCTGGTAAAGTCTTACACAGGAGTGACTACCACAAATACAGGAGCGCAGGTTGTTCCTTTCAGCGCATTCATTCAGAATGATAACGCACAAGGGGCCTACAGGTTACAGATAGAACGCAACCCCGGGCTTAAGGCTGATAGCCTTACAAAGTCTAAGCTGGACAGCATTATGAGTACTTCAAATAACCAGTTGAAGGCTTACAGGAGCATAGATGGAGTTTTGACATTCAATGATTTTGTTGATACCACCGGCCAGGATAGCCAAACCACTCCAGGAGCTTTCAAAGGCCGCTACAATTTCTTCTATAATTGGTCTGTAAGGTATGATGCATTAACAACTACTGATTCCGGTGCACAGGTTGTTCAACTGGGTTTCAAAGTAACACCAGATACAACTTACAGGTTAACTCTTACTGAAAACCCGGGCGTATACAATGATGAAATTGGAACAGCACCCTATGTAAGGAGTATACCTTGTGTTATTAATATATTTAATGATACAACCAATGGTCGTTATGACCTGTTGTATGACCTGAAGATCAGGTATGGTTATATTAAAAATTGCATTGACTACCCTGATACCGTGAATACACAAAACATCATGGACTATGCTAACTGTCCGAAAATGTTTACTCATTTACAGGTAGATCGTATGCGTGCAGCACTTGCCAGCAAAGTTGGTAACAGGAACAGCCTGGTGAATGACACTACTCACCTGAGGACTGGTCTTATAGATTACATTGGTGGCCCTTACGGTAAAAGGTTAGACATGAAGCCTGTGCCTGATGCATCAGTTGAAGTTAGTTCAAGTACTGAGCGTGCTTATTTCCTTTGTGCCGGTACAGAATTTCAAATGAGGCAGCGTAGCTGGAGGGATACTGTCACAGCAGTTGAGTGGTCATTTACCAACGGCGCAACATCTCCAACAATTGTAAATAATACCAGCATAACACTCAATTCCAATATCAAAAATACATTTAACCAACCGGGTTGGGTGAATGTAACGCTGAAGGTTACCGGTAATAATACAGGCGATACTACACGTACAATTGACTCATTGGTGTATGTAGCGGATGGTAATGCTACCATTAATCCTCTCAACGGCTTCTTCATGGATTTCGAGCAGAATGATGCTAATAATCCTATTAGCCAATGGCCGATATTCAACTACTTCAACAACGATTATAAGTGGACTGTGATGGAGAATGTTGGTTATACCGGCAGTGGCTGTATATCTTATAGGGGTTTTGATACACGTGTTGCACCTAAAGCATATAATGGCACACCTAAAGGAGACTATGACGACTTCTTTACTCCTGCTTTCGACCTTAGTGGTATGACAGCTACAGAGTGTAGGTTGAACTTCATGTCTTCTGGTGCTACCAGAACAGCTGATAACAGGCTGCTGCGTGATACTTTACAAATACACTTCTCTGTAGACTGCGGTAAGACGTGGGTATTGCTGAAGAATATCGGCAAGGCAGACCTGGCTAACAAAGGTTTGGTGACTATTCAATATTCGCCACTTTATTATGGCGATTGGAAACTGCAAAGCATAGATATACCTAATATAGCCAGGCAGAGCAAAGTATTCTTCCGTTTCCGTTTCAGGCCTAGTGCTGACGATGTAAGCAATACTGCAGCTGCACAAAGGACTTTACCCGGAACAGGTAACCACTTCTATATTGACCGTATCAACATCAGCCCTTGGCCACAAGGTGTTAACACGCTGTTGGGTGATGACAAGAATATAGCTTTGGCTCCAAACCCAACAACCGGTAGCTCTCAATTGGTAATCAAATCTGCTTCAAAAGAAACAGCAAATATCATGGTTACCGACGTAACAGGTAAAGTGGTATATACTATCGAGGATAAGCTGAATGGCGCTATCAATACGATAGAGATACCTGCACAGGCTATCAAAGTAAAAGGTGTGTATATGGTACATGTACAGGCTGGTGCTGAGCGCTTTACAGAGAAACTTGTATCGTACTAATCGACTGATTTTTCATGGTATAAAAGAAAAGCCGGGCAATTGCCCGGCTTTTCTTTTTAGTTTGTTGTTATTGTTTGCTGAAATGGAGTTGCTCGTTACGGTCGGGGTTGTCATCTTTTAATTTTATTTGGCTGTCCATTTTCGATTCGATAACCCAATCATCATTCAATTCTGTCAATTTTTCATCCGTGGTATTCAACATGATTACCAGCCTCGGCAATCCATCATCAGTAGTTTCATTCCAACTACCGCTGGTCGTTACTGAGTTTCTGGTTGCTGTCAGGGTTTTATCACTTCTGAATTCAAAAGCGTAGCCACTGTAGTCTGAGGTCTCGTCTTTATCATTGTCGTAGAAATAGCTGACAGACCATTTGCCTGATGTTACTGTCTCGGAAACTGTACTATTGTTTCCACTTGGTGTGACGTTTGTGCTTGTTTTGTTTTGGCAGCCTGTAACCATTAAAGCCAACAGAACCGGTGCCCATAATATCTTTTTCATAATCGTATACTTTCCTGTAAAAGTATTGAGTACGCATAAGTGAATAAAACAGAACCCGATGACAAGGGAAAATTCCCATATTAAATAAGAATATCAGGGGATAATCAGTGTTCTGAGCTGCCGGCATAGTTTGTCTCACCAGCCCGTATAGAAACCTGCATCCTGTTCTCTTTAGGCGGAATAGGGCAGGAGTAGCCTGAAGCGTAGGCGCACCAGGGGTTGTAGCATTTGTTGAAATCCAATTCTATGAACCCATTCTGAATATCCTGCAACGATAGGTCGAGATAGCGGCCACCACCATAGGTTTCAGTATAAGTAGTGCCATCTGTAAAGGGGACAAACAGGTGGTCCTTATACTTCGGGTCTTCTATCAGCTTAAGGCTTTGAAATACCTGAAGCCTGACTGCTGTATCATTGATACTAAAGGTCAGCCATGCGTATTGTTTGTATTTCTTTGTTTTGCCTGAAACGGTAGGCAAATCAAATGGCTCCGCCTCAGGTGTTAGAATAACCTTTGCTTTTACTTTGTACCACTCGTTGGGTGGAAAGAACCTGAGGTTGGCGGTATCATCTGCTTTCAGGGGGCTGCGTTTGTCCTCAGTGAACTCATGCTTGTAGTGCCTGCGGTGCTCCGCTATCCGGATTGCATAAGTATTATCCTGTGCATAAGTAGATGCAGCAGACAAAAACAAAACCAGATACAGAACAACGTATTTCATTAGTCCTCTGTTTTTTCAGGCCTCATTTGCGGGAAGAGCAGAACGTCTTGTATAGACACATTGCCTGTGAGCAACATAGCAAGGCGGTCGATACCGAAGCCGATACCAGCTGTTGGCGGCATGCCATATTCCAGAGCACGCAGGAAATCGTAGTCTATATACATGGCTTCTTCGTCGCCACGCTCCANNTCGCGGTGTTTTTTGGTGAGCGGGCTCATGTCAATAGGGTAGTCGGTAATGAACGTAGGCTGTATATAATGATGTTCACATTTTTCCCCAAACAGTTCATCTATCAGTTTGCCACGGCCCATAGATGGGTCTACATCTACTTTGAACTGTTTGCACACACCACGTATCTCATCTTCGTTCATATTGCTGATATCAACTCCTGTGTGCTCCTTAATAGCATCATATATACTGATGCGCTTGTATGGTGCTTTGAAGTTGATTTCTTTACCATCAATATGGGCAATGCTACTGCCATTAGTAGCAATAGCCGTGTACTCCAGCATCTGCTCGGTAGTCTCCATCATCCACAGGTAATCTTTATATGCCACGTAGAACTCCAATACTGTAAACTCCGGGTTGTGGGTGCGATCCATACCCTCGTTGCGGAAGTTGCGGCTGAACTCATATACCCAGTCGAAACCACCTACAATCAGGCGCTTCAGGTAGAGTTCGTTGGCTATACGCAGGTACAGCGGCATATCCAGCGCGTTGTGGTGGGTAACGAACGGCCTTGCAGCCGCACCGCCGGGAATACCCTGCAATACGGGTGTATCCACCTCCAGCGCACCACGCTCGTTCAGGAAATCGCGGATGGCGTTTTTCATCTTCGTGATTTTTACGAAAGTATCGCGCACATTGGGGTTTACTATCAGGTCGGCATAGCGCTGGCGGTATTTGAACTCCAGGTCGGTAACGGCATCGTACACCTCGCCGTCTTTTTCTTTCACTATGGGCAGGGGACGCAGTGCTTTGGTCAGCAGGGTAAATTCGGTAGCATGTATAGATGTTTCACCGGTTTTAGTAGTGAATACATAACCCTTAACCCCTATGATGTCGCCGATATCCATCAGTTTTTTCCATACGGTATCATACATGGTTTTGTCTTCGCCAGGGCAGATATCGTCCCTACGGATGTACACCTGTATGCGGCCTGTACTGTCCTGTATTACAGCAAAGTTGGCCTTGCCCATGTCGCGCACACTCATGATACGCCCTGCAACGGTTACAGATTTGTAGTCCTCGCCGTTTTCGCCATTGTAGCCTTCCTTTATCTGTACGGCGTTATGGGTAACGGGGTACAAAGGGGCGGGGTATGGGTCTATGCCCAGGTTGTGCAGTTCCTGCAGTTTTTCCCTTCTTACTACTTCCTGTTCGCTGAGTGTTGCGTGCATGTATTATGAAAAATTACTTATTGACAGATTGAAATGTTTGCAAAAATAATAAGATAAGGGGCAACTGCCTAATAGTTCGTGAGATAGCCCCTCTGTCTCCCTAAGGGGAGGACTGTACGATTGTTTCTGAGAAGTTCTGTTTTTGGTTGTTCAAGGTTCTGTTATGCCCGTGTTTAGGAATGTCTACTGATGTGTTTGGTATTTTGTTCCATTTTGATTCCAATTTTCCGGTTTTAATTTTTAATACTTCGCTTTCTGTGTAAGTGCCTGATAATCAATATTTATTTTTGTTCAATTTGTGCGGAATTGTTCCTGTACGGAACAAAAAAGATAACAGCATGCAAAACGTTGTTTTCAAGGGTTGTGGTTATTATTTCTTTCAGTGTTAAAAGTTGCATTTATGCCAAAAAGAGTTTTGCAGGTGCTAAGCTTACGATAGCTGTCTGTATGTGTAAATTTACGTAAAATTGTCATAATAGACAAGCCGAATTTTGGTTTATCCTGTTAAATTGGAGAAGTGAATACTACAATAAAAGCCCCGCTCAACAGCAGGGCTTTAGCTATAGGGGCTCTATGACAAGTTATATGTTATCGGGTGTATCGTCTTTCATCTCTGACAGGTGGTTGCGTTCAATTTTATAGGCAATGAACATGCCTGTACCTCCGCCAATTGCCATTAATGCAAAGTAAAGGGCAGGGTTGTCGTATTTACTTTCATACATCTCCCTGAAAAAATGCACGTCCAGCGCATATGCGAGTGCCAATCCCGCTCCGGCACCTATAAAGAGGAGGGCGTATTTCATGTAGGCATAGGGGCGAGGGCCTCCGTGGCTGCGGCGGGGGTTCATACCACGTTCAATCATAGCCAGATTCTCCCTGCTGCGCAGGAAATAAAAGCCGAGCACTGTGGCGAAAAACGAGATGGGGATGAGAATATCTTCCAGCATATGGATATGTTTTATTGGTTAGTTACTGCTTCATAAGACGCAGTATGTTCTGCTTTGGTTACAAGTTCTGGAAAAATAATTTTTCCTGTAACCTATCTTAGTGTTGCAGCGTCTTATATAACGACAGATGCAGGAACAACAGGATACGGATATCATACAGCGGGTATTGCAGGGCGACAGGAACGCCTATGCGCTGCTTGTGGACAAGTACAGCCACCTGGTATATACCCTGGCCCTGCGTATGCTGAACAATACGGAAGACGCGGAGGAGGCGGCACAGGATGTGTTTATTAAGGCTTATAACGCGCTGCGGTCGTACAACGGAAACAGCAAGTTCGGCACCTGGCTATATACTATCACCCGCAACACCTGTATATCACGCAGCCGCAGTAACAGACAGGAGGTATTGCCGCAGGAGGAAGATAAACTGGCAAGGCTGGCAGGGTATGATGAAAGCCATAACCAGCAGCAGGAGCAACAAACGAGAAAGAAGATACTGGTGCATGCCATCAATATGCTGGCGGCGAATGAAGCAGAAATAATTACCCTGTTTTATATACAGGAGCAGACGGTGGATGAACTATGTAAGATATTGGGATTGAGTGTAAGCAATGTAAAGGTGAAACTATACAGGGCAAGAAAGAAACTGAAAGAGATATTAGACAGGCATTATAAAACTGAACTGGCAGAGTACTATAACGTGAAGTAATNNGGATTAATTTTATACTAACGGTTATGCAGCAAGAAGAGATTGAATTACAATTGTGGGAGTATATAGACGGCACCTGCAGTGCAGATGAGCAGGCGCGCATATCTGCGTTGATAGCCACAGATGCGGTATGGAAAGCCTGCTACGAAGACTTGTTATCATTTCAGCATAGTCTACAGGCAGATGCCACGCCTGAGCGTACCAGCGCGAACTTTACAGAAAATGTAATGAGCGTGCTGGATGCATCTGCCAGCCGGCTAGCAGCCCGGAAGCGTATGCTCACCCTCTCTATACGCATTATAGTGGCATTTTTCATTATGTCCATTGGGCTGCTTTTATCCTATGCATTAATAGATGCGGGAGGCGTATCCTTTGCTTCATCTGAATACCAATTACCCAAAATAGAATTGCCGGAAGTACAGTTGCCATCGTATGCACCGTTTATTGCAGGACTGTCAGTCGTGATTATGCTGCTGGCTGCAATTGATAAAATGCTGAGGAACAGGACGGGCTACAGACTATGAGTTGTCGGTCAGGCGACCGGCAATGGCGGGTGTTTAATTAGCTTCTACTTGTTTAGCTGTTATTTTCTTCAACAGGCTGATTTGCCCCAGGTGGTAATGCGTGTGTTCAATAAGGCCCTGCAGGTTGCGGTAGTAGGTTCCGTATTTCTCCTGTGAGAAGTGCTCCGATAATTTGCTTTCGGGCAGTTGTTCTATCAATGCAACCAGTGCTTCCGCATCGGCCAACACTTTGGCCTGCATATTGTTCCAGTCGGCTGCTGAGTTGAGGGGAGGGCAGTCGAAGCTGTATTTATCATGCGCATTGAGTTCACCGCCCTGCAATACGTTTAATATTGCCCCTACGTAATAATGTATGTGGAAGACCAGGACCGCTATCGTATTGCAGTCGTGCATCTTTGTAGTGGCCTGTTGCCAACTTACCCCATTCAGGGTGTCTTTCAGGTTGACGCAAGTCCAGTTGCCACCGAAGTGTACATCCCTGAGATGTTTAGCCAGTTGTTGAGGAGTGTTCATGAGCGTAGTAATTACAGGCTCAAATATAGGATAGTTAGCGAAGCGTGATGGGTGTAATATATGCCGGTTTTAGCCTGGGCCGTAATAATTAGAGAGAATTTTGGGCTAAAGCCTTCGTTTCTTCTGGTTTTCCCCGGCTTAAAAGCCGGGGCTATTATACAAGTGCGAACGATAATTAATTTGCGGTCTTATTTCAAGAACCGCTTCATTTCCCTATCTGTATCACGCTTCTTGATACTCTCGCGCTTGTCGTGGGTTTTCTTGCCTTTGGCCAGGCCTATGTCCAGTTTAGCATAGCCTTTCTCGTTGATGTACATAGCCAGTGGCACGATGGTAAGGCCTTTTTCTTTCATCTTCTGCGCCCATTTGCGCAGTTCTTTTTTATTCAGCAGCAGTTTGCGCTCGCGCACGGGGTCGTGGCCTGCATAGCCTGCATTTACATATTCGGCTATATGCAGGCTTTTTATCCATAGTTCACCATCGTGAAAGAAGCAGTAGCTATCATTAAAACTCACCTTGCCCTCGCGCACCGATTTAATTTCAGAGCCCGTGAGCATGATACCCGCAGTGAGTTTGTCCTCGATAGAGTACTCAAAAGTAACGGGCCGGTTTTTGATATATACCTGCTGCTGCGACAAGTGGGATTAACTTTTTCCTTTCAGGAACCAGTCGATATTAACGGCGAGTTGCTTGCGCAGGTCGTGGCGGTTGACGATGAAGTCGAGGAAGCCATGCTCCTGCAAGAACTCTGAACGCTGGAAACCTTCAGGAAGGTCTTTTTTGATTGTTTCTTTAATAACACGCGGGCCGGCAAAACCGATGAGTGCTTTGGGTTCGGCTATATTAATATCGCCCAGCATAGCGTATGACGCAGTAACACCACCTGTGGTGGGATCTGTCATCAGCGATATATAAGGCAGCCCTGCTTTAGCCAACAATGTAAGCTTGGCTGATGTTTTCGCCATCTGCATCAGCGAGAAGGCGCTTTCCATCATACGTGCACCGCCCGATTTGGATATAATCATCAGGGGTAGCTTGTTGGCTATGCAATAGTCTATTGATTCGCTGATTTTTTCGCCCACTACCGAGCCCATTGAACCACCTATGAAGTTGAAGTTCATGCAGGCTATTACCAGGTTGTTGCCATTCATCTTACCCGCACCTACAGACATGGCATCTTTAAGGCCGGTACTGCTTTGTGCATCGGTAATCCTGGAGTCGTAGGGCTTCATATCTACAAAACCCAGGAAGTCTTTAGGGCCAATATTTTCGAACAGGGGCTCGAATTCGCCTTCGTCGAATATGATGTTGAAGTACTCCCTGGCGTTGATGCGGTTATGGTAGTTGCATTTGGAGCAGACATACATATTTTCAGCCAGCTCCCTTACTGTGGTAGTTGCCTTACATTCGGGGCATTTGTGCCACAATCCATCAGGAGTTTCTTTCTTTTCGTTGGTAGCTGTAAGTATTCCTTTCTTATTGCGCCTGAACCACGTTGAGGACATATGCATTAGTATTAGAGCAAGGGACAAAGATACGTTTCCGGGGCGTAAGATGGTACACTAAGCAATTCTACGTTATGCACAGTAATTGGCGGGCTCATTTCTGTCGCATATTTGCCGAACAATACATTAAAGTAAAGAAAACGGCATAAAAATTGTGCTATATTTGCGG
>DINJ01000073.1:15166-16144 GCA_002423665.1 Bacteroidetes bacterium UBA5543
CAGGTATGTGCTTACCACGGCAACTTTTATATTGCTTACCTACGTGCTCATAAAGCTGTTTGCAATCATGCTGCCGATGGTAAGGGCAGATATTTCGTACATCTTCATTATGCTGATAACCTCGGTATTGAGCTACCTTTCTCAGCGCTTCTTTACTTTCAAGTCGGAATAGGCACTTCCAATAACGTTAGGTCTATCAATACCGGTGTGGCCAGTGCCGCCCCAGGGTGCGGCGGTACATATGTGGGCCATCGTTGTAGAACTGCAGCCCTAGTGTAAGGCCACAGTCGAGCAGGGACCCAGGACCCAGGGTGTAAAACAGGTTGCTATTATAGTCTTCTGTTTNNGCCGAAGTTGAAACGCTTGCCCATACCAGCCCCAATAAAGAGATAGCCGCCGGGGTTATTATACTTTTCATCCCAACCAGCATAGTAGGGTTTGGGTGCGTAGTCGGCTTTGCCAACGCCTGAGCGGGCATACAAAAAGCTCTCGTGCTCAGCAAAGGAAGGGTAGTAGCGCTGAAACGCAACAACACCCTGATAGCCCGGGAAGAATCCCCTATACCAGGTATAGCCAGCCAGCACTGAGTTTTGCTGTGAGAAGCGATACTGAAGAAACACACCGGTTTTAGACAGTGAGCTGAGTGGGTTGGAGATATGAAGTGCAAACCTTGGCGCAAGGTATTGGCCATACATGCCCGTGGGCAAAGTGAAGGCCAGCAGTAATAGCAGGTAGCGCGCCGGGCTTATTTTTTTCGGTATTGTAGCAGTCATTCCAGTTGTTACCTGGGTATGCAGGTACTACAAATATCGTGTTTGTAGCGCAAGAATGGAAGCGCAGTAGCAAAATCAGTGTGAGGAGCTGTTTCCGGAGAAAATGCGCTCCATTGCCCAGGCTTTCAGGCGCATCTCGTCCCACTCCTTTTCGGGGACGCTGTCGTAGGTAATGGCCCCACCAGACTGATAAAGCAATTTATGG
>DINJ01000036.1:0-9149 GCA_002423665.1 Bacteroidetes bacterium UBA5543
TGATTGAGTTGGGGAAGAGGGGAGGACCTGCTTAATGATTATTCTTCCCCTGCAACATGGGCACAAAGCTGAAATCGCCTAACTCTTCTTTATGGATATTGCCATCAGCGTCCTTTATTATGCGAGTCATTTTCTGCCCCTCATCTTTGCCAATGGGGGCTACCATTATACCGCCGGGTTTCATTTGTTCCAGTAGTTTCTCCGGTATATACGGAGCGGCAGCGGTAATGATTACTTTATCAAAAGGTGCGTAGCCGGGCAACCCCTCGTAGCCATCACCATAAAACCGTTTGATATTTGGATACTTCTTCAGCAGGAAGAATTTACCCGATTCATTGTAGAGCTCTTTTTGTCTTTCTATAGTATATACTGTTGCTCCCATCTCTGCCAGTACGCAGGATTGGTACAGGCTGCCCGTACCCACCTCCAGCACCTTGTCAAATTTCTTTATCTGTAACAGTTCAGTCTGATAAGCTACTGTGTATGGCTGAGAAATAGTTTGTCCTGCGCTGATGGGGAATGCCCTGTCTTCGTAGGCTATGCGCTCGAATGCCGGGTCTAAAAAAAAGTGGCGGGGTATAGCGTTGATGGCATCCAGTACACGCTCGTCCTTTATCCCCTTACTCCTGAGTGTTTCTATCAGTTGTTTCCTCAGCCCCTTATGCAGGTATGTGTCTTCTTTTGGTTTGCTTTGAAGCATGGTGCAAAATTAAACCAATACCCCATGAAAAAAAGCGGCTAGATAAAATGTGGTTATTTAAAGTTCATCACCAGCCCCATGCCTACAAAGTTGTTTTGCACCATTGGCTTCACCTGCATAGATATGTCGCGCGACACATCGAAGTTCCTGAGGTGGGCTGAAGCAACTGCATCCATTATTTGCAAGGCGTATCCTACTGATGTGAGCAGCACGATAACATCAAGGTCTTTTTTATAGTTGTTCTGCAATCGCTGTAATGACTGGGCATCGTAAAAGCGGCTGAGTTCATCACTTGTGCCGGGGTCTCCGTCTATTGCATATATATATGCCTGGCGGTATTCGGTGTATTTGTTGTAGTTGTACCCAATGAAGTAGCCTGCAGCTCCAAGAATGGCATACACCACCGGGACTTTCCAGTACTGCCGGTTATATACCTGTCCCAGCCCCGGCAGGATCGACGAGTACATACCGGATTTTTTAGGATTGGGTTCAAAAACTTTTTTGCGACGGATGCTGTCTTTTACAATCGTAGTATCGGCCTGTGCTACCGATGCAGCCTTAGCAACTATCAAAGTAGTGTCAGCNNGTGTCAGCCGTTATAGCGGTAGTATCGGCTGGAGTGGGTTCCTGAGCACGTGCCGAGATAATACCTATAGTTAATATCAGTATGATGAGTATACGCCTCAATGCATTTTGTTATTGAAGAGCAAATTTAACCAAAGGGCGGACTATATAAAATAAAAAAGCCCCGCTCTTGCCGGTGGGGCTTTTTATGAAGTATTCTGATTTAATGTTCACGTGTGCTTTCTACATTCATGCCCATTTTCATTTGTACGTTCATACTGCTCATGTCATTCAGTATGTTCACAGTTTCTGCCAGGTATATGTCCTTTTGCAGTGCCTTTATCCATTCCTCATTTTTAGCGATTGTGCTGCTGTCNNCATATCCTCTTTGGGGTTGACGATGCTGAGCTTCGTAGCTTTTTCCTCCAGTTCTTTCATTTTATCAGCTGTCTTGTTGGCCTCTTCCTGCTCAGCTTTATATTTCTGCTCATTCAGCGAGTAGGTTTTGTCCGTTTCCTGCTTTTTAATGGTACGGGCATTCTCTTTTATCAGCTGAAAGGTTTCGTTGGCGTTGACACGTGCATTGCTCATGCTCGCCAGTTTACCCACGTTTACGGGATTATTATATAAATTATATTTAGCTGCAGGTATCTCATCCCATTTCATTGCTGCATCGTCTTTTCTTTCACCCATTTCTATCAGTTCGTAGGGGTCGGGTAGTTGTATATCCGGCGTTACGCCTTTCAGTTGTGTAGAGCCACCGTTTACGCGGTAAAACTTCTGGATAGTCAGCTTCAATGAACCAATGCCGTCATCTTCAGACCTTGCCGCCATTTTTTCGGTAAACCTGAGGTATTCGTCCAGGGAGATTACCTTTTGTACTGTCCCCTTACCGAAAGTGCCTGCACCTACTACTACAGCACGCTTATAGTCCTGCATGGCTGCTGCCAGTATTTCGGATGCGGAAGCACTGCCTTGGTTCACCATAATAGCCAGCGGTCCATCGTATAATGTACCAGGTTGCCTGTCTTCCAGTACCGCCGGGGTGGAGTGGCTGCTTTTTACCTGTACCACCGGGCCTTCATCTATGAACAGGCCACTGATGTTAACTACGTCTGACAGTGAGCCACCGCCATTGTAACGCAGATCGAGTATGATACCATCTACTTTGGCATTTTTCAGCTTCATTACCTCTATTGCCACATCTTCCGCACTACGTCTGCCGCTGGTCTGGTTAAAGTTAGCGTAGAACTCAGGCAGGTAAATGTAACCGTACTTCCCATTATCTGTATTGATGATGGCTGATTTGGCAAAGGTTTCCTCAATCAATACTTCTCCACGTATGATAGGTATCTCTTGTACTGCACCGTTAACTTTCTTTACAGTCAACCTTACTTCAGTCCCTTTGGGTCCGCGTATCAGTTTCACTGCGTCTTCAGTGTCATAGCCCTGTATATCCACCGGTTCTGCATCGCCTTGCGCTACTTTTATTATTTCGTCACCTGCCTTCAGGTCGCCCTGTTTCCAGCAGGGGCTGCCGGCAATAATAGATGCAACTGTTATTTTACCTTCTTTGTTCCCCAGCCTGGCTCCAATACCGAAGAATGACCCTGACATCATTTCATCAAAACGGGCTTTGTCTTCGGGAGGGAAGTAATCTGTATGGGGGTCGTATGTATTAGTTACGGTATTTACATATATGGTGAACTTTTGTTCTTCATCCAGCTTGTGCAGGCGCTTGTAGTAATAGTCCATGCTCTCTGTGACTTTCTTACGTGCTTCTACTTCCAGTTCCGCGTCAGTTTTTACTGCCTTCAATGTAGAGTCCATGNNCTGGTTTTTCTTCAGGTCGGTGTACTGTGCCAATGCCCTGAACTTAAGGTACTGGCGCCAGCGCTCTTTACGTGCTTTGTCGTTAGCGGGAAATCCTATTTCATCAGACGCTGCCGTATAATCTTCTTCTTTGCTGAAGTCAAATGGTTCTGCCAGTATTTCTTTATAGAGCTTTTCTGTTTCGTCTACACTATTGTCGTACAGGGCTATGAACTTGTTGTAAAACTTAAGCGAGCCTGATTTGAACTCATCGTCAATCTTGTATTTAAATTCGTTTAATTCCTGAATGTCCTTTTGTGTAAAGAAGCGTTTTTCATAATCCATACGCTCCAGTAATTTGTTGTATGCCTTTACTGAAAATGAATCATTAACATCTTTAGGTTCAAAGTGGCTGCTTTGTAATGCTTTATATACTGTTTCTAGCACCAGTTTGTTCTTCTTGTCCGTGTCCGCATTGGCCATCGACTTCCTGAATGAAAAGAAAGCGGCCAGGGCCATAATAATCAACGACGGAATCAGAATCTTGTTTCTCATGAATCTCAACATAGTCTGAATGATAATTTGCAATTGTAACAAATGTAAAGTATTTGCTGTTAATAAAACGCTAATCACATAGGGCTGAAACGTTAGTAAAAGGGGGATTTTAGCGTTGTGTAAATGATTAGCCGCATAGTGTATGTTCGATTCTTTTGGACAGCCTGCGGAGCAATGAAATTGTTCCGTCAAATAGCATTGTGTAACAGGATTTGATGAATTGTTATCTATTGTGGACATTCTGCGTAGTATTTGTTTAACTGAAAGCTAGCATACGTTTATTGCAAGTAGTTGACATGCAGATTGTTATAGTAATAATTGTTAACTTTTGTTAAGTAAAACGGTNNTTACAGTGGCTGATGTATGATCTCCATCGCGTTACTACTTTGTTGATATTCATGGTTATTTTTTATTATAGCCCTATAGCAATAGTGGTACTCCTGCTATTTACTATGTCAAATATACGTTTATAATTTCATTTTATAAAATTTAATTTTAGCATAAATTGTTTTTAAGGTATGCCATCCATGGGCTTTCCTGGTGGCTGGGGCGTAGGGTGGTATTGCACTGATGTTAAAAGCGGCTTTTATTGTTTATTTTTGCCTTTGTGAGTATACGGCAGATATATTTCAAAGACTTAGGACCGGTAGAATACGGCGAAGCCTGGGTGCAGCAGGAAGAAATGCTGAAGCAGGGATTGGCCGTGAAATCGAGCAGGATAACCGAGGGTGGCCATGCAAGGGAGGAGGTAATTAATAATTACTTCTGGATATGCGAGCACCCGCATGTGTACACTTTGGGTAAGAGCGGACACATTGAGAATTTACTGATTAATGACAATCGCCTGCAGGAGTTGGGGGCCACATTTGTTAAGACCAACAGGGGGGGAGATATTACTTACCATGGTCCGGGCCAGATAGTGGGTTACCCCATACTTGATTTAGAACAGTTTTTTACTGATTTGGGCAGGTATATGCGCAGCCTTGAGGAGGTTATTATCAATACAATTGCAAGGTACGGCATTGCAGCGGGCAGGTTGCCCGGTTCTACCGGTGTATGGCTGGATGCCGACAACCCGGCCAAGGCAAGAAAAATTTGCGCTATGGGGGTGCGTTGCAGCAGGTGGATAACTATGCATGGTTTTGCACTGAACGTAAATACAGATATGCGCTTCTTCGACTATATAGTTCCATGCGGTATCGGGGATAAGGCTGTAACGTCTATGCAGCGCGAACTAGGTAGGGAGGTAAATGAGCAGGAGGTAAAAGAAATTATCAAAGAGGAGTTCGCGAAAGTATTTGAAGCAGAAATAATACCTGCTGAAGATCCGTCGTATGTATAAATAACTTAAATTTATTGTCCCGCAGCAATATGACCCTATGAGCGGCGACAACAAAATATCATATCACTGGGGCGACAACAGCCTGTTCATCAACCTGGGCAACCGCACAGAGCCAAGGATCAAAGCTTTATTCTGGATTGAGTTTTTATTGACCATAGGTTGGGCAACCATTTTTATGGTGAGGGCCATACCCCTGCACGGCGACATCATTAATACACTGGAATGTGTTGGAGCGGTAGTATTGTACCTTTTGGCTTCTTACANNTTCTGAAAAACTGATTGTTTACCCGCACGTGCTGGAGATTATCACTCGTACTCCTTTCTCGTACAAGGCGCGTAGTTTCGAATGGAAAAATATGGGGCCGCTGCATTACGTTGGGCAGGATAAGAAAACTGACCATCCGCTGGCGGGTAAGTGTTACGACTATTACGGTTTTGAAACCCGTGAGAAACTCATACACAGGTTGCACAACGAGGGTAACATGTACTTCAATTATGGCGGTTTCCCGGTAAGATTTGGCAAAGGTGTCTACTCCTGGACGGCCGAAGAAATGGTTAATATGATGCGCCTGTATGTTGGCAACAGGTTATCCCTCGGCCCCGAATGGGAGCAGATGGTTCAGGAACACGAAATTGATAATTGAAGTTTAGCTTAGAAAATGGAGATATAACCCTCGTCCATTTTATTGGTACCCTCGTACAGTATAAACTTGTACACACCTTTGCCCTGGAAGTTGCGTTTGTCGATTACCACTTTGTTTTTCCTCAGCCTGGGCACATCCAGTACGGGTGTACGTTCGTCTCCTTGTTTGAAGAACTGTATAGCGTAGATTTTCCTGGAGTCTTCGGGCAGTTCAAGTGTTACATGGCCTGTGAAGGGGTTGGTAAACACGTACCTTGATTTAACGTAAGTGTATTGGTTCACTTCATCGTTTTTAGGTATGTTCAGGTCCAGCTTAGGGGCTGGCCGCGCGGCTACGGTTCCACCTGTGGTAGCAGGCCTTGCTGCAGGCGTTACAGTGCCCGGATTATATGCAGGTGTAGAAACAGGTGCACTAGGCGCGTCGTTTGACGTAGCTATAATATCTTCCGGTTTCAGGTTGATGGATGATGCATATTTCTGCAGAGAATCGTTGGGCGGTATCACGCTTTTGTTGAGCAGGGTGGCGCTGTCAATATGCACTTTTACTGTGTTGCTGTACCATGTCAGGTCTGAACTGAAACCGATATACAGCCTGTACCAGTTGTCGCCCGCCTGTGGGTGCCCATCGATAAATGCCTGTTGTCCTTTTTTTAGGTTTCGCACATAACCAACTGTAGTATAATTAAATACACTATCTGATGAACGTTGTACTGCAATCGACCTGATGCCATCATACTGGCAGGTCCAGCTTAATACATTTACGCCTTTGTCTGATGCAATGGCTATGTCGGGCAGCACAGGTGCCTGTGCAAAAGTGTAACCTGCGGCAAGTACAAATAAAAAACTAAAGAATACGAAACGGGCCATTTAGCAAACCTACTGCAATTTTTATTTTCACGAAAGCGTGGATGGAGCTGTTTTCAATTCAATAACAAAACTTTATAAAACCGGTTTGGTTTGCTCAAACGACATTTTCTTTATAGTTTGGACGTTCATATTAGCTTATATATATGGGTTTGTTTAAAACTAAGCCGCTCAGCTTATTGCTGGCTGAAGCCTCTGACGATGAAAAAGGACTTAAGAAAACTTTATCAGCCCGCTCGCTGGTAGCACTGGGTATAGGTGCTATCATTGGTGCCGGTTTGTTCTCTATTACCGGGTTGGCAGCAGCCAACCATGCCGGGCCTGCTATTACTATTTCGTTTATAGTTGCCGCCCTGGGTTGTGCCTTTGCAGGTTTGTGTTATGCGGAGTTTTCTTCTATGATACCCATTGCAGGTAGCGCGTACACATATTCATTTGCCACCATGGGTGAGTTTATTGCCTGGATAATAGGTTGGGACCTTGTGCTGGAATATGCGGTGGGCGCGGCTACAGTTTCTATTNNGACCACCGATTTGCCTCCTCGCCATCGGAGGGAGGGATACTGAATATCCCGGCTGTGTTTATTGTAATGCTGATGTCGCTGGTGCTTATGAGAGGTACCCGTGAATCTTCATTTGTAAATGGAGTGATTGTTTTGATAAAGGTGTCAATTGTATTGATATTCATCGCTTTAGGCTGGCAATATATTAATCCGTCTAACCTTACTCCTTATGTACCTGAAAACACGGGAGTGTTCGGTGAATTTGGTTTCAGCGGCATCATCAGGGCGGCGGCAATAGTGTTCTTTGCCTATATTGGTTTCGATGCGGTGTCTACTGCGGCACAAGAGGCCAAGAATCCCGGGCGCGATATGCCGATAGGTATTCTCCTTTCCCTCTTTATTTGTACGATATTATATATACTGTTTGCGCATGTGATGACCGGTGTGGCCAATTACGAAACATTCAAAGGAGTGGACGGTATCGCCCCTGTGGCAGTAGCTATCGACCATATGGGACAGGCTAATCCCGACGGTACTATCACCCCCGACTACCCGTGGATGAACAAGGCAATAATTCTGGCTATTTTAGGTGGATATGCATCGGTAATCATGGTAATGCTGATGGGGCAGTCCCGTGTATTCTTCTCTATGAGCCGCGACGGACTGGTACCTAAAGTATTCTCAGAAGTGCATAAAAAATACAGGACACCCGCTCGCAACAACTTTATGTTCATGTTGGTGGTGAGTGTATTTGCTGCGTTTGTGCCGGCCAATGTAGTGGGTGAGATGACCAGTATCGGTACGTTGTTTGCCTTTATACTGGTGTGCATAGGTGTGATAGTGATGCGCCGCACACAGCCAGACGCACCACGTGTGTTTAAAACACCGCTGGTTCCTTTGGTGCCCATACTGGGTGTGGCTACCTGCCTGTTTATGATGGTGTTCCTGCCATTGGATACATGGATACGCCTGGTGGCATGGATGATGTTTGGTTTCGATCTGTACCTGTTTTATGGTATGAAGAACAGTCATATGAACAAACAGGGTTTTTCCAACAAGAGCTTCCGTACGGTGGCGTACACAGGTATGGCTATGGTACTGATACTGATAATAGTAGCGGTGCTTTACAACCAGGCTCCTGAAGCATCTGCCGGGTTGTTTTGGTTCTCCATCATATTTGCACTGGCGCATATAATTATTTACTCCATCGGTGCTAGGCAAAAGAATACGATAACGGATAAGTAATTTTTAGTTTGTATGAGGAAGGGGCGCTATACAGCGCCCTTTTTGTTTGCCGGATAAAGGCGTTTGATATATGTAACCTGTGTTATTATCTATCCGATAAATTGGCTACTTTTGTCACCTCTGAATTTAAAAACCAATTTTTTACAATAAAATTATTTCCTGTTTATGGCATACGATGTAATCGTTATAGGTAGCGGCCCGGGTGGATATGTGGCGGCTATCCGTGCATCACAATTAGGTTTTAAGACGGCGATAGTAGAGCGTGAGAGCCTGGGTGGTATCTGTCTTAACTGGGGTTGTATCCCAACTAAAGCATTATTGAAATCGGCGCAGGTGTTTGAATATATCAGCCATGCGCAGGACTATGGTGTAACCGTAGGTGAGGCAAAAGCGGATTTCAACGCGATGATCAAGCGCAGCCGCGGTGTTGCCGACAAGATGAGCAAGGGTATCCAGTTCCTGATGAAGAAGAACAAGATAGAGGTGCTGACAGGACAGGGCAAATTGAACAAAAAGAAAGAAGTAGAAGTTACGGGTACAGATGGTAAAACCACCGCATACCAGGCTAAGCATATCATACTGGCTACAGGTGGCCGCGCACGCGAACTGCCTAACCTGCCGATAGACGGCAAAANNATAGGCTACCGCGAGGCTATGAGCCTCCCCACGCAGCCTGAGAGCATGATAGTAGTAGGTTCCGGCGCTATAGGTGTTGAGTTTGCATACTACTATAACAGCATTGGTACTAAAGTGACGATAGTTGAGTTTATGCCACGCATCGTGCCGGTAGAGGACGAAGATGTATCAAAAGAGCTGTTCAAGGCTTACAGGAAGAAAGGCATGGAAATCATGCTGGAGTCTTCAGTAGAAAAAGTAGATATCAGTGGTAAGAAAGTAAAAGCTACCGTTAAAACGGCTAAAG
>DINJ01000036.1:9332-13495 GCA_002423665.1 Bacteroidetes bacterium UBA5543
AAATACGGCGAGTGGCTGGGTACGCACATGATAGGCGCTAACGTAACTGAAATCATAGCACAAACAGTCTCCAGCCGCAAACTGGAAACTACTTACCACGAGCAACTCGATGTCATCTTCCCGCACCCGACTATGAGCGAGGCGGTAAAAGACGCGATAGAGGTAGCGCTGGGAGAGGCAATACACCTTTAGTAAGTAAATGATTTGAAACAAAAACGGCTACCATATGGTAGCCGTNNATAATATCCCTCATCTTCATTAAACCTTGCAATTTCACCCTTGTTTAACGTAAAAGAAAAAATGCCATTATTTGATGTTCTCATACTATTTACAATCTTCGTACCCTCTTTTATTTTTATTGATGTTGTATATATTACTTCTCTCCTTTCTTCATAATTGTGATTATCCACAAATCCAAAGACATAATATACTTCAGCCTGTTTATGATAATAGACCCCGCAAATAAATATTATTTTGAAACTAAGACCTAAAATAAAATTGTATTGTTGGTCCTCTAACCTATAATCTGTACTGTCCAGTTTTATTAATTCTGTGGTGTAGGTTACCTTTTGCCCGATGGCAGGGTTGAGGCTGCCAATCAGGAAAGCGCAGGATAGAATAAATTGTTTCATGCATTATTTGTAAAACGATATCAATATACACGATAGCCCTAAGTCAAATAGGCCGGATTTGCCCAACTGTAAATGCCAAAATAAAGAATATGCAAAGAATAACAAATACAAGAGAATTAATAACCCAAATCATTTCTTTAATGGTACTGTTTTTATCTTCTTTCATTATCCTAAATGAATTTACAGTTGTTGCAGCTGATACTATAGTGGTGATTAAGAAAAATAATTTTTTGGCAGGAAAAATATGTTGATAGGCTTGAATACTTTCTACGGAATGATTGTTTATTAAATGTTGTTCATAGCCATACAGGAAAAACAAAATCTGGTTAGTATAAAAAAATAGTCCTACAACCAATATTGTCAGAATAAATGTTAACAGTATGGTTATTTTTATCTTACTTATTTTTATCATCCCCGGGTACTTTTTATTCAGGACTCCATGGTAGCTTTTTGTTATTTTGGCAATACTCAATAAATAATGAGTCAATATCGTACCAATGTGGATGCGGATATCTATTTAGGAGTAAATAATTATTAAATACTTCTATGTCATGAAACCCTCTTTTGTCACCATTTTTTGTATTAATAATATACCAAACAGTAGGATACATACTACCTACTAATGCTGTACTGTCTCCTTCTCCATTAAATATGCCACTTAATACGTATATTATACTGTCTTCAACGGTTATTCTCTGTACATGATCTGTACTAAATAATTCATCAGAATCGAATTTAATCGACCATATATTGTCTGTAGTTTCGGGGTCAATACTGAGTACTTCATACGGTTTTATAAGTGGTAATCGGACCATACTCCACCCGCCACATTCTGAATAGAATGTATCTTCCTCCATTGTCTCAGTATTATTAACACAACTGCAAAACATTAGTATGAGTATTATCCTTAGTTTCTTCATTCAGACTAAAATAATACTTTAGACTGCTATTTCAGTCTTTACTAAAGTAGATGATAGTTATCTTATCAATCACTCCGCAGCCCTGTTCAAAAAGTCATTGAACGGTTTCATGGATTTATAAACGTCAATAAGGTGTTTCATAAAGCCGTCGGAAGTGACCAGTTTATCATCAACATCGTGCACCAGCAGGAAGCTCTTGTATTGCAGCAGGCTTAGTTCCGGGTGGTCTTTGGGGAAGCCCTTGGGTACGGTTTTCAGCTTGTCACCTTTTATTTCGCCAAAGTTCTTTTTGAAAGCCGCCGCGCTGATAATTTTCTTAAACTCCTTGGTGTTATAATCTATCTCCTGGCGGATATTATTTATCCATGGCGATTGTGGTTCGTATGCACCACCGGCTAAAAAACTCTTGCCCGGTTCTATATGAATGTAGTAACCCGCATGGTCGTGTATCTTGCTGGGGCTAACAGAGAAGTTGGCCCCCATATTTATTTTGTATGGCGACTTGTCTTTGCTGAAACGGGTATCCCTGTATATGCGGAAGATACATTTCTTAGGCTCAAGGTTGCCGATGGGCGGGTCGAACTTCGCCATATTCTTTACCATATCGGTTACAAATACTTCAAAGTCAGCCTTGGCCACTTCGTAGCGTTTCTTATTGGCGGTAAACCATTCTTTGTTATTGTTCTTCGACAGGTCTTTTAANNTGATAGTTGCCATAACTAATGTTTAGTGTGTCTAAATTAAGCATGTTCCGGCCAATGTAACAATAGTAATACCTAATAATTGTTAACTGATATTGTGGTGTCCTAAAAATAATTTGCACGCTATTATTCCTTTGTTGTAATATTGCAGCTGTGAAACAAATGCATAAACATATCCGTAATTGTAAGCGCCCGGTATCCGGGGGTGCGGTGATGTAATGCGTATAACAAGAAGATATTAGCAAAACATTCATAGGCCCCCCGGTGTACCGGGGGGCTTTTTTATGGCCACAAAACAAGGGGAATTATGCAACTGATCAACAAGAAGATNNAACAAGAAGATATGCATGGGCAAGGACATAGGCATACACGGCAATATGTTTGGCGGCATATTGATGGCATGGATAGACGAAGCGGCGGCGTCTTTCGCTACCGAGTACTGCTATACGCCCAATATGGTAACACTGAAGGTGGGGGAACTACGTTTTAAAAAGCCCATCAAAGTAGGCAACCACATCAGGCTGTATGGAGAAGTGGCTCATTTAGGCACTACATCTATCACGCTGGATATCGAAGTGCGGAAGTATAACCCATACAGCGGGGTAGAGACTGTAGTCTGTACTACTACAATTACGTTTGTAAGGATAGATGATGATGGCAACCCCACCCCCATAGGCGATAGCGTGAAGAAGAAACACGAGGAAATGTTGTTGGCAGTGGTGTAGCGCTGTGTTACATCTTCAATTGCTTATGTGTATTATGGACCGAATAAATAATTACGGTAGAGTCATATATCTCAAAGATGATAACAAACGGGAAGCGTAGAATTGCAACATCTCTTAATGTCTTGCGCTTATCTGTATATCCATACAGGTACGGGTTATCCTGCAAAGTGTTATAGTATTGCTCAAGGATTAGTAGGAAGTCCTCACCTAAACCTGTACTGATTTCTTCGTAGTAATTATATGCCTGGAAAATATCTTCTCTGGCTTCCCTGGTGAGTACAACTGAGAACATCAGGGTTGTTTTCTGTTTTTTCGGATATAGTCATGAGCCTCTTCAGCGGAATATGTAGTTGTGTTACCGCTCATGTATTTTTCTCGTCGTTCATAAAATGCTTTCAACTCTTCATCAGAATAGGTTGATTTGTTTGCCATGTCAGACTGTAAAAGGGTAAAAATAGCTTCAATGGTGTGGTCATCAGCATTGTTAATATACTGATGTAGTTGCTCTCTTATAATGGCGGTATTCATATTGTAAATTTAAGGTATTTCCGCCATAACATGGCGTACACAGCTATTGTCTCTTTATCTTCCCCAGCAAATACTCCATGCCCAGCAGTTCAGTACAGGTGGCAACTGCCGTGATGCTGACGCCCAGTACGCCATGCAGGTTTACGTTCTGCCCCGTCAGTAGCAGGTTGGGTATTTTGGTGCGTGTGGCTATGGTGGTTTCGTTGGGCTTGTTCACGTCTTTCAGTATGCCGTATAGTGCACCCGTGGGCGTGCTGGTGTAGTCGCGCCAGGTGAGTGGGGTGGCGGCTTTCTGGGCGGTGATATTACTTTTCAGTATTGGCAGGCGCTCATATACCTTGTTCAGCAGTATTTCACTTTTCCACGCTTTGAACACATCATAATCTTCACCCCTGTCATGCTCATGCCCGGTACGGTTGTATGTGTCTACCCATTGGCTCACTTCGTTGTAGTGCATATAGCTGAGTACGGAGAGGCTCTCTGCATATCCCGGATGGTCTTTATCTGGCGTGTAAAACAATGTATAGTTCGATGGCCATTCCTCCGGTTGGTAATCTACCGCATCCCATACATTGTTGGAGGCATTCCAGTACAGGTTATGGTGCTGCATAGGTACTGTTCCGGGTTTTAGTACCAGGTTCAGCATAAAAGAAGATA
>DINJ01000194.1:0-1285 GCA_002423665.1 Bacteroidetes bacterium UBA5543
ATCCCCCTCGCTGATGTGAAAAGTAATATTCTCGAATAATGGCTTTACCCCGTACGATTTAGTAAGCCCTTCCGCCGACACGTAATGCATAGGGCGCAAAGATAAGTGATAGTAAAGAGCTATAAACATCAAAGCAGGAGACAAACTCCTGCTTTGACACTAAAACTATTTATCTCATTACATCATCGCCACACTCCTGTTCAGAAAGTTGGTCAGGTCTTCTCCTTTCAGCATATCCTGCGACAGCAGCGCCAGGTCGAAGGCGTGACGAGCTATGCGCACCTGTTCATCTTCAGTACCCGCTTTCAGTATGCGGCTCACCAGCGCGTGGTTGCCGTTGATGCCTACCTTGTAGCTCTCGGGCATAGCGCCAAACATGGCCATACCGTTCATCTCCGCCATCTCTTTCATGCGGCGGCTCATTTCGTCCATTGTTACAGTTACCGGCAGTTCATCAGAGCTGATGCTTTCTACCTCTACCTTCATATTGGGTTTGTCTACAGCCTTTTCAAAAATGTCTTTCACCTTCTTTGTTTCATCTTCAGTAAGCAGATGCTCCGGCGCATCAGTTGTTTTGATGAGGTTGTCCATCACGTCGGAGTACACACGTTTCAGGTTGGTCTTTTCCAGTTTATATTCCAGGTAGCTGACGAAGTGCTTGTCAATCGGCGAGTCCATTTGCAGTACGTCAAAACCACGCTTGGCTGCTGCCTGTATGTAGAAGTCCTGCTTCTGGGGCTCGTTAGCATATAGGTACACCAGTTGCCCTTCTTTATCCGTCTGCGGTGCTGATACCTTGTTTTTGTATTCTTCCAGTGTATAAAACTCACCTTTAGTGTTCGTCAGCAGGGCGAAGTCTTTAGCCTTATCGTAGAACTTTTCGTCCGTCACCATACCGTACTTCACAAACAAACCAATGTCCGGCCATTTTTGCTCATAACCTTTCCTGTCGTTCTTAAACAGTTCAGCCAGTTTATCACCTACTTTTTTGGTGATGTAGCCGTTNNTTCACCTCATCGGTAATGAACACCTGGCGGCTGAACAGTTTTATCTTGTTATGCTGCACCAGGTTCATATCTTTTTTCAACTTGGGGAAGTACAGTACACCCGTCAGGTTGAATGGATAATCTACATTCAGGTGTATCCAGAATAGCGGGTCTTCGCTCATGGGGTACAAGTCGCGGTAAAAGTCCAGGTAGTCTTTATCTTCCAGGTCTGCGGGCGACTTGGTCCATATAGGCGAGGTATTGTTGATGATATTATCTACCTCAACTGATTTGTATTT
>DINJ01000194.1:1412-1883 GCA_002423665.1 Bacteroidetes bacterium UBA5543
ATGATTGATGTATTTTTTGATTTCATCGGCCGTCATGCCCAGGCCGTTGTCTGAAACTGTGATGGTTTTAGCTTCCTCGTCCAGTTTCACCTCTATCATAGGAGCAGGTAATTCTCCCTTAAATTCGCCCAAAGACGACAGGCGTTTTAATTTTTGAGTGGCATCAGTAGCGTTGGCTACCAGTTCTCTCAGGAATATCTCGTTGTCCGAATAGAGGAACTTCTTGATAATGGGGAAAATATTCTCGGTATGAATGGAAATAGTACCTTTTTCTTGCATAGCTTAATCTGATATTTTTACCCCCTTATATCAGCAAGCATTGTTCCAACCCATGTGCCAATGCCATATTGACAGCGGAACTGAAAATACGATAGCCACCCAAAGGGTGGCTATATAGTAATTCGTTTATAAGTCCTTGTAGTTTACAGAGGCCGACTTATTTTGCCAGGAAATCTTTCACCTTGTCTTTGT
>DINJ01000194.1:1904-22573 GCA_002423665.1 Bacteroidetes bacterium UBA5543
CCTTTATGCTCGGTACATTCCAAAATCACCTGAACGCGGTTTCCTTTCTTCGCCATTGTATAAGGAGTTTAAACTTTATTAAATTTTTTCGCCTTTCGCGCGCAATTCTTTTACCACAGACAACAAACCGTTCTTGTTGATAGTGCGCATTGCATCTGTAGTCAATTTCAATGTTATCCAACGGTCTTCTTCGGCCAGGAAAAAGCGTTTAACCTGCAGATTAGGCAGAAAACGGCGTTTTGCTTTCTTGTTAGAGAAAGATACTTTATGACCAGTTATTGGCTTTTTTCCTGTTACCTGACAAACACGTGCCATACTTTAGATTTTTTGGGACTGCAAAGGTCATTTTTTTTTGCGTAANNCGTGAAACTGGCTCTTATATGCCTTAACTGATTCCATCTTGGCGGCAAAGGTGGCGGATATATCCACTATAAAGTCCGGCTCCAGAAATCGGTCCTGTATCATATGATATACCCTTTTGGGCCTCCAGGCAATTTGTGCCTCCCCGTTGTGGGTAGTCTCTATCTTAGACAATCCGGCCAGGAAACAGGCATCGGCTATCAGCCTGCCCGCACGGCCATGGTCGGGGTGGCGGTCTTCCAATGCGTTGGCTATCACCACATCAGGACGGTATTTGCGTATATATTCCACCAGTTTCATCTGGTGTTCCTTGTCATTCTGAAAGAACCCATCGGCCATACCCAGGTTTTCGCGTACCGATATACCCATGATATCAGCAGCGGCACGGGCTTCCTCCAAACGAAGTTCAGGGGTGCCGCGAGTGCCCAATTCGCCACGGGTAAGATCGATAATACCCACCTGCTGACCCATCTGCACATGTTTTATCAGCGTACCGGCGGCGCTCAGTTCCAGGTCGTCGGGGTGAACGGCAATAGCCAGTATGTCCAGTTTTTTCATGGCGCAAAAGTATTTAATTTGGCTGGTAGCCTATCCCGCAATTTGCCAATAACAGTATAAAATGTTCCCATACTCCCTTACTTTGTTCCCATATTCCAGCTTTGGGAACAAAATTTACCTTGATTTTGGTCTTTCACAGGCATCCTGTCATATCTAACCCATTGACATCCAGCACCTTTATTAAAATGTTCCATTTTGATGCCATAAAACAGGAATAAAGAAATTCCGGAAATGCAAAAAATCCCGGCAAGAAGGCCGGGATTCGATTCAAGAGTGAAACAACAGGGGTAATGTCGGGTTTTGGGTGTACTCATCGCATTATTCTATTATTACAAATTTACAACAATAATACATAGTATTCAAATTAGTTTCAACTTAAATTCCGTTTACCTTGTAGAAATTGGCTGGAATATACTGGCCAGGTTTTTGAAGTTGAACGCCTTGGAAAGCGTAACGCCGTAATAGGGACGTGGCCGTTTGCTGTTATTAAAGACTTCGGCCTGCAAGGTAAGCCCGGTGGTAGGCTCCGTTATCCATACCCTACCTGCAAAAGACAGGTCTTCCGATTTCTGATAGGTTGTTGTATTCACCAGGTTGACGGAAGTACCGGTAGTGGGCGCATAGGAAATGCTGTATGCAAGCGTGAGTTGCAGGCGAACGCTGATATCATCTGTTTCATGCACAACTGTTGCCCCCAGGAACCCAAAGTATATATCATAGATATTATAGTTCAGCGTTCTTTGAAGCGGCATTTCCATCACTGAGTAATCGGGAATGGGGTTGTGCACCACCGAGGAATCATACAATGCCGGGTTAGAATAGGTGGTTGACGAGGTTATCCGCCTCCAGACAAACTCGCAGGAGGGAGAATAATACAATTGTATCTGGTTACGCTTCTCGCTGAGGAACCCTAACGGAACCAGCATACTGGTATGCGCACCCAGGTTGTCGGAGACAAAAGAGTTGGCAGCCGTGGCCTTGCTCCTGTAGCGTACGGTACTATCCCCATGCCCGACAATACCAGAGGTAAAGATGGTATTGGCCGAGGTATCAGACAGGGTGAGGGTACGGTTCCCATACATACTTACAGTAAAGCCGACATCCCTGTAACGCGGCAGAAAAACATTGGTGGCAAAAAACAGGTTTTTAGCCTTTATACCATCTACCAGGTCGAAATTAGTACCCAAATATGCCAGGTAATTATACTGGCTCAGCGGCATGCTATATGGCTTCACTGTAATAGTTATAGTATACGTTTCCTCGTCAGCTCCGTTTTTATCATTACCCAGCACTGCACCGTTTTTGTCGGTAACCTTAATTTTCAATACTAGCATACGCACCCTGTCTTCCAGGCTATCCGCTTTCACTTTGATATACATTTTGTTGGTTTCGGGCAAACCGCGAAGCGAGCCTTTCCTAAAGCCTATCTCGTAATCGGAACCCGGAAGTGTGGAAGTCGTTCCGTCAGCCTCAATCTCCAGTTTGTAATCATTATAGGCGTCGTTGTCAGCGTTTTTCACCTTAAAGGTTATCTCTTTCAATACATCCTCTTCTTTATCCTTGACAATTGTTATTTCTTTCTCTGTAAATCCGATTTCATATTTAGCAGGCTGCGCATACACCATCAATTGACAGCAGCAGATAACTATTATGGTAAATATCATTTTCATAATCGTGCGATTTAGAGTTTTGTTACAGTATTACTGCGATACAAAGTTCAGCACAAACACAAGCCGGGGCAAGATGAGAACACACATATGGCATACGTGAAAAAACACGTACCCATAAATTTGACTTTACGGGATAAGAAGGGAATATTTGTGGAAACTAATAATTATGAAAACACTGATTACCGGGCTGCCATTTATAGCGCTACTTTTTATAGGTTGTAAAAACACAGCAGATAAAAAAGGCGTTACAAACAACGACACAAGTGAATTCCACTACGACATAATGGAGTCACAAAAATCCTCAACAGCGCAATTTAGTCAGCATGTTTGCGAAGACCCAAACATCACGGGCAAGCGCGACATACAATTACAGAGCTATGTATTGGAGCAAACAAGCATAGCAGATTACAAAAGAATTTTCAGGAATAAACTAAAAATAAAACGTGCCGATGGCTCCGTCAGCGACTTTGAGTATATACAGGAGCACCTGACACAAGCCGGTATCGACCAGCTTAAAGGACATACCGATTCCAGCTGCAACACCTGGCCCGGCGTCAAAATCCATTATGGCCTGGACACTATGAACGGCCAAAACAGGTTCAGGTTCATATACGAGCCTGTCAACCTCGTATTATCCGGAAGTAGTACCCTCTACGACTCGTTCTGGGTACAGCAGGCACAGCAGGACCTATATTATATAACCGATGCAGGCAACACGCTGAATACAATAACAGCCCAGGAGGCCAATCAATTAAAATCTGCGTACAAAGACCTGGCGCATATCTATGTAACTGATGGCAGTTACTTAAATATCCAGTCTGACAATTACCCCAAGGCAATTATTTTCCCATTCGAAGAAATAGACAAAGTAATAGAACACAATGCGGANNAATTGTATTTGATTGCGGATGTACTGAAGATGGGGGATACTGGAAACAACATGCCATATTGAGCCCTGTATTTCCACGGCAGATAGGCGGTATTTTCAGCGAAAAGGGCGCCGACCTGGGCGGACTATGTCCACCAAATTGCCCCAAGATTTTCCTGAGAGTAGAATAGTTTTAGCGGTTGAATTATATTAGCAAAGTCAACACTTTGCTGATATTGTCTTACCAACTGTACATATTTTCTTATGCTATAATAGTCATTACAGCTATTGCGGGCGGCATGCACTTGCAACAGCAAAAGCTATTCGGCAAGCTGTTATATCTGCATATACTTCTTGCATTCTGCGCCGAAAGCACTGCCCTGCTAACGAACTACATCTTTAACCAAAGCACAGGAGTTTACAATGTATTCATATTATTGGATATACCTTTATTATTGACAACAACACTATACATATCAGGAAACACCAAGCCCAATCGATTGCTTGTGTATACGTCTTCCGTGCTCTACCTGGCTACCTGGATATATTCCTGCATAGAATCAGGCATTACAGCATTTGCCAACCAGGCATTTGTAATCGGGTCAATTCTTGTTTGCATCTCTTACTTAACGATACTCATTAAGTACTTCACTCAAAATACTTTGGTTAAAAATCCTGAACTCATTGTGCTGTTTGCCGTGTTTGTGTATTATGCCAGCAACGTACCAATTTTCAGCTTCCTGAAATACCTGGAAAAACACAACGCCCAACTTGCGCAAAACCTCTATAGCATAAATATCATANNAGATAGCATTCATCATCATCTTCATCACGCTCATCATACTACTACTGATAGCGGGCATAGCTATTATCGTAATAGTGGCCAACCGCCAGCGTGTGAAGAGGGAGGTTGCTTTTGAAAAAGAACTACGTACCGTAGAACAGGAGGTGCAGGAACAGATGCTGAACAACGTATCGCAGGAACTGCACGATAATATAGGCCAGATGCTGACGGTGATGCATCTGCAACTAAAAAAAGGACAGGTGCTGCACCCTGAGGTATCGCCCCTGCTGCAGCCCGTGAGCAATACACTGAATGACACCATAGAACAGGTGAAGACACTCGCCCGCGGGCTGAACAGTGATATGATACGCCGCAATGGCCTGGGGAATAGCATAGCGCAGGAAGCTGCCCGTATAGCCACACTGGAAAGATTTACTGTCAACTACATGTATAACGACAGCCCGGTGCAATTAACGGCGGATGCGCAGCTATTGGTATTCCGCATTTTCCAGGAGATGCTGAACAATATCATGAAACATGCTGAANNTATAAGGCTGGAGGGGTCGCCTTTCCTCCTTGAAGTAAAAGACAACGGCAAGGGCTTTGACCCCGAAACAAAAATAAATACAGGCAAAGGAATGGGGCTGGGCAATATAGTGAAAAGGGCCAAACTTGCAGGATTGGATTGCGAAATATTATCATCGGCAGCTAAAGGTTGTATATTTATAGTGAAACAACCATAAAAACATTCATGCCCAAAATATCCATATTCCTGGCCGATGACCACACGGTTGTGCGCAAAGGCCTGAAAGAACTGATAGAGTGCCTGGGCGACTATGAAGTAACCGCGGAATTCTCGTCAGGCAAAGAACTCGTAGATGCGTTACCTCAACTAACCCGGCCTGATTTACTGGTGCTCGACATCACCATGCCGGTAATGGGTGGCAAGGAAGTAATGGAGTACTTCCGCGACAGGGAAATAAATATGCCTGTGCTGATACTGACACTGGACACTACGGAAAGTAACATCATTGAATTTTTCAAGCTGGGAGTGCGTGGTTACCTGCGCAAAAATTGCACACCTGAAGAACTGAAAAGTGCCATAGACAATATCGTACAGACAGGGTATTATCATAACGAACTGCTGGCCAAAGCACTGTCGAATAACACAAGACATAAGGCAGATGAACGGGAACTGGTATTATCACAACTTACCGCCCGCGAGCTGGATTTTCTCAAGCTGGTATGTAACGAGCAGGAATATACTTATGAGCAGATGGCTGATATACTGGGCGTGCACCTGCGCACTGTAGATGGGTACCGCAAGGCCTTGTTTGAAAAATTCAATATCAAATCGAAAACAGGGGTGGTGCTGTTTGCCATCAAATACAGGCTGATAGAAATGCCTGCTTAAGAATGGCATCTAATACCAAAGCCATCCGGTTTAACGAACGGCCTGGCTTTGAATTCAGTGAGAGACGCTTATCGGGGAAGTACTTTAGTTTCGATTGTAGCCATTTACATACTTCGGACGGTTTTAGCATTTTCTTATTTAATATTGATTGATACTTCATGCACATTCTCAACCTCTACCCCTTCACCATTAGTTAACTTTTCTACAATTTGATCCAGAGTTAAACTCCTATCTTTCACCACGCTCGTGTACTTTTCTTCTCCGGTAATATCGGATTTCTGTTCTTTAGGATAAATAATCGCCGGGCCATTTACCGCTTCGGAAAGTAAGGAATACATCTGTCCCATCACGTTCTTATACTCAGGATCAGAGCTATTGAGCACAGCTGGTTCATAATCGCCTGCTAATTTTTCACTCATAATTTTCATATCCCGTTCCAGGTTGCGTTTCACTTCTTCAGCTTCTTGATCATTCAGCTCCCTGAATGAAGTCTTTTTGTCATTCTCATCCAACTTAAAATTAATGGGTAAGTTGTAAAAAACAGCCACCTTATTACCATGCTCGTCTTCACCTGGGATCCAATCGGGCAACTGTGCAATGGCTTTTATAGCTGCATCTGCCAACATGGGGTCTGCCTTAGTATCCTTTACCCTAATATTAGATATCTTGCCGTCTTTGCCCACTACGAATTGTACAAATACCCGTCCTTCTATTTTGTTTTTCTTTGCTTCTGCCGGATACTCTATCACTTTCCCAAGATATTCACCTACGTTATAACCGGGTGAAGGCATTTTGTGTACGAAACTTACAATACTGTCGTTTATTTTTTCCGTTTTTGCTTCTGTTAGTAGCGATACAGGTTCTTTTTTCTGCTCGCAACTCTGCATAGTAATAATACCTGCCAGCAATAAAGATGCTGAGGCCGTGGCGATGACGCCCCTTAGTTTTCCGTGTTTACGGTTATTGTGTAACATCATGATTCTTCTTTTTATCGGGTGAATAATAAATGAATGGGTGAACGGCAATGTGCAGGTGCCGAATATGGACGAGAGCAAGAGCTTCGTATAATCTTCGCCTGACACACCTACGGCAGCATCGGCCTGGAACTCGTGTACCTGCACCAGTTCTTTTTTCAACAGGTGAATAAATACATTGGGCCAAAAGACCGCCTGCACCAGGCTGATGAAAACAATATCCCCGCTATGGTGCATACGCACATGCGACAGCTCGTGCTGAATGATAGTGGCATCCACTTCCCCCTCTGGCAGGAATATATATTTCCCCCAGCTACCCGGGCCATAGCCGGTATATTTCAATAATGTATATCCCTCATACTGTTCTTTATCGCTACGGCTAACGACTCTCCTCATTTTAATAAAACCTGCCAGTTTCATCACTAACATGATGATTAGGCCCAGCAGATAGACAGCAGGTATAAGTAACAACCAATACGGGATTTTATCTTCTGTTGTAGCTCCTACCGTCACTTCCTGTAGCATAACAACCACAGGTTTAGCTTCCTGCTGCGGCCTGATAGCTTCAGGGAGTTTCAGCAGTGGTAATACTACCGGTAAGATCGTTGCCGACAATAAATATATGCGATTGAACCCGTGCATGGGCTTATCGCGCAGCAGCAACTGGTACAGCAGCAGCATGGCGCCAGTATAGGCAGTGACAAGTATCAGGTATTGTATCATTTTTTGCTGTTTTTTTGTTCTTTCATCAGTTGCAGTATTTCCTCCAATTCTTTCACCGATATATCTTTCTCTTTGGCGAAGAAGGAGAGCATATTGGCGAATGAGCCTTCGAAGTATTTGCCAACAAACTGGTTCATACTTTTTTTACTGTATTCATCTTTTTGTACTAACGGGAAATACCTGTTGGCCTTGCCCAGGCTTTCGTGATCAGCAAAACCCTTTTCTTCCAATATCTTTACGATGGTGCTGACAGTATTGTAATGCGGCTTCGGCTCGGGCAGTATGNNAGTCCTTTTGCATAGTCAAATACTAAACTTTTAGTAAACCTACTAAACATTTAGTTTATAAACTAATTTTTTAGTTAGTTTATCTTTATTTTAAAATATGGTGACAGTTTGAATTAATTATTTTAGATTTGCCTAAATTTATTTTTAGATTGCATAGAAAATGAAGCAACTTACTGATTTCTTTATATCTATAGGCCCTGTACAGAGTGCGTTATTGGCTACCATATTTACATGGCTGGTGACAGGTGCGGGCGCATCGCTGGTATTCTTCTTTAAAACTATGCACCGTGGGGTGCTGGATGCTATGCTGGGTTTTACAGGAGGTGTAATGGTGGCCGCCAGCNNCGGATATGATATGGATGCCTGCGGCGGTGGGTTTCTTCCTGGGAGCTATGTTCATATTTGTACTGGACAGGTTTACACCGCACCTGCATATCAACTTCGGCATAGAGGAGAAAGAGGGTGTAAAAACTAAACTGCACCGCACTACCCTGCTGATACTGGCTATAACACTGCACAACATACCTGAGGGATTGGCAGTAGGTGTATTATTCGGTGCTGCGGCACTGGGTATGCCTGATGCAAGCGTAGCAGGTGCGATAGCTCTGGCCATAGGTATAGGTATTCAGAACTTCCCCGAAGGCATAGCAGTATCGATGCCCCTGCGCAGGCACGGCGTATCACGAGTGAAAAGTTTTTGGTACGGGCAGCTATCGGCAATTGTTGAACCGTTTGCGGGTGTCATCGGTGCATTGGCGGTTATCTATGTACAGCCTATACTGCCATTTGCCCTGGCATTCGCTGCCGGAGCTATGATATTTGTAGTAGTAGAAGAAGTAATACCTGAAACCCAAAGGGATAAATATACCGACGTGGCTGTGCTTGGTTTTATCGGTGGATTTTTGGTGATGATGATATTGGACGTGGCGCTGGGGTGATTTTGTTTTAATACCATCCTATGAAAAAAATAATCAACAAGCTAAACAGGTTCTTCCTTAAGCGAAGTTACCCTTTGCAGATACTATTGTTTCTGTTGGCGAGTTATATAATACTCATATTGCTCATCCCAATAATTGTGGTAATGCTTGCAACGGGTATTAATACCGAAGGGGGGCCGGAAGTTTCTACAGATAAGGTTATAGAGCTTATGGTTATTGCCCCTATTCTTGAAACATTGGTTTATCAGTATCTTATCATACGCTTGTTTATGTACTTTGTTAAAAGCCGCAAATATTATCCATATGCAATATTGACATCAGCAATAGTATTCGGTCTTGGTCACACTTACAATCCTGGCTATGTATTCTTTGCCTTTTTCATTGGGTTGGTGTTAGCTTACATGTATTATTTCTATTCAAAACAACCTGCAAAAGCTTTTTGGTCAATTGTGCTGGTACACGGACTGCGCAATGGCATTTCTATAGCAATAAATGAATTGGTAAACTTACAAGGTTGACTATAAAAACAGAAAACGTACGCATCAAAGAGAACTCACTACTTGCTAGGATAGCTGCCTACAAGCTAAAAACTAAACGATGCGCTATAGTCATTAATAAGACCATATACCTGCATAATACTACACGAGAAGAATTTACAGCCAATCGCAAATGGCTATTGCACGAACTGAAACATGTAGAACAATACCAACGTTATGGCGTGGTGCGGTTTATACTACTGTACCTGTACGAAACTATAAAGAACGGCTACCAAAATAATAAGTTTGAAGTGGAGGCGAGGGAGGCGGAACATTTAGCCGAATGATATTGAATTGACAATCCTTCGCGAAAGACACACCCTAATCCCTCTCAAGAGGGGAAGTGTTATGGTTCTTCTATATATAGATTCTGCTCTTTTAAAATATTTATGATCCCTATCTTGTTATATTCAGATGGGTACCCAAGTATTATTTTTTTCTTATTCCCATTTTCTCTGTAATAGATTATAAGCATTTCGCCTTCATTATATGAGTGTCCTCGTTTTAATTTCAACACATCACGATATAGAATACATTTACGTCTATTGAAGAATTTAAACGGAAGTAAAACAGTTATAGTACTATCGTCAAAAATAGCTTTCTTGACATTTCTTGCGACAAGTAAATACAAACAAATAGTTAATACACCAGAAAGCAATGTATGACCAGTTGAAAAAACTAAATGGATGATATAGCCTAACGGAATACTGAGTACAATAATAACCTGAAAAAAATATTTTGTATGATAACGACCTTCAGCTATTGTGTGTCCCATATTATTTTCTTTACGGCATTGCCTCTATCAGTCGTTTTGTATAGTCATCAGCAGGGTGTTTCAATACCTGTTCTGCTGTTCCTGTTTCCACCATCTTCCCGTTTTGCATTACCATCACACGGTCGCTGATGTAGTGTACTACATTCAGATCGTGAGAGATGAACAGGTNNCAGGTTGAATTCCCGCTGCAAATCTTTTAGTAAGTTGAGTATCTGCGCCTGCACGCTTACGTCCAGCGCCGATACGCTCTCATCGCATATTAACACTTGCGGGCGTACTGCCAATGCACGTGCGATGCCCAGCCTTTGTCTCTGCCCGCCGGAGAATTGATGCGGGTATCGCTGCATACTATCGGCCGGCAGTTGTACGAGTTCGAGCAACCTCAATGTTTCTTTTCTGCGTTCACTGCGTGGTACAATGTTATGCACCGCCAGTGGCTCCATCAGCATATCACCTATACTCATGCGTGGGTTCAGCGATGCGTATGGGTCCTGGAATATCAGTTGTATTTCTTTGCGGATATTACGCCAATCTTTCTGTGAATAGCCTGCCATATTATTTCCGTTAAACTTCACTTCACCTTCGTACACGGGCAGTAAACCTATCAACGTTCTGCCCAATGTACTTTTACCGCAGCCGCTTTCTCCTANNCCTACCAGTCCCAACACTTCACCCTTTTTCAATTCAAATGACACACCTTCAACTGCTTTAAAGTACTCTGTTGGTTTGCCCAGCCAGTTGCTTTGCACCGTAAACCATACACGCAGATCATTTGCTTCGAGTATTGTGTCGCCAACTACAGGCGTATCATATGCTTGTTGTCCATCCCTTTTAGTGTCTGATAAAAAATCTGCTACCACAGGCAATGGCTTCCCTTTGTGTTCTGCATTAGGGCGACAAGCCAATAGTGCCAGCGTATAAGGGTGTTTGGGCGCAGTGAGCACCTCTTTTGCACTACCCTGCTCTACTGCCTTCCCTTTCTGCATCACCATCAGATCATCAGCTATTTTGGCAGCCAATGCAAGGTCGTGTGTAATGAATATCATCGCCGTACCAAAGTCTTTTTGCAAGACTGCCATCAGGTCTATTACTTCCTGCTGCACGGTTACGTCCAACGCGGTGGTGGGTTCGTCAGCTATCAGCAAAGCGGGGTTGTTGCACATAGCCATGGCAATCATCACTCTTTGTTTTTGTCCGCCAGATAACTGGTGGGGGTAGCGTTCGTATATCTTTTCTGGCTGCGGCAGTTGCACTTTAGCCAGCCAATTTATAGCCAGTGCCTTTGCCTGTTTTTCATTCAGTTGTTGATGCTGTAGTATAGTTTCCGTTAGTTGCCTGCCGATGGCCATTACAGGATTAAGTGAACTCATAGGCTCCTGGAACACCATACCCATCTTTTCGCCCCGTATATTATTCCAGTGCGTGTTTTCGCTTATTTCAAACCCACCATCTTTTGTTCTGAGCTGAATGCTACCGGACACAGTGGCATTGGACGGCAACAACCCCATCAGCGATAAGGCAGTCAACGACTTGCCCGAACCACTCTCCCCCACTATCGCCAGTGTTTTTCCCTGTTCTATCGAAAAGCTGATATCTTCTACAGCAGTAAATCCCTGCGGCCCTCCAAATGAGATACGCAGGTTGCTGACGGTTAATATGGTATTACTACCCGTCATCAGAATTTCAGGTGCTTGACCGTAAGCCCTTTATTGATCANNCTTCAGCGAATCAATACCTATCTGCAGGTGCATGTCCACAAACTTTTTGTTGACGGTGATATCGCTCTTGTCCGTCTTTACACCTTCTGGCGTCATGGGCTGGTCGGATATCAACAATAAGGCACNNGCGGACGGTAGTGGAAATAGCTTTTTGCAATGCGAATGCGGGAAGCGCAGGTACTTCTTTAGGAAAGTAATCGTCGCTGGTACCCTCACCCCTGATGGCTGCTATGGGCAATATGAGGTCGCCTACTTTGTTTTTTGCTTTCAATCCGCCGCATTTACCCAGGAAGAGTACAGCCTTGGGCTTGATGGCAGAGAGCAGGTCCATAACGGTGGCAGCAGTAGCACTGCCCATACCAAAGTTGATAATAGTGATACCTTCGGCGGTAGCACAAAGCATAGGTTTATCAGCACCTACTAAGGGTACTTTATGTATTTCCGCAAACTTCTGCACATAGGAACTGAAATTGCAGAGCAGTATATATTTTCCGAAGTCTTTCAGCTGCAAGCCGGTATAGCGCGGCAGCCAGTTGGTTACTATTTCCTTTTTTGTCTTCATATTCACCCCCCATCCGCCTCAGGCGGAGCTTTTGTATTTAAAGATAACAAATAACGCAGAGCAGTTTTCTGCAAGAGTTGATTATTAAGAAAGATTTATTGACTTTTGACGGCGATGTTATCATTGGATTTTTCGGGCATTACACTGAAGCTGAAACAGGAAGGCGGCAAACCTTATGTATGGGACCCCGTGCGCAAAATATGGGTAGTGCTGACACCTGAAGAACATGTGCGCCAATACCTGTTGTTATANNTTATAGATGTGCTCCGATACCCGGCGTCGCTCATAGCCGTTGAAAAGAAAATACAGGTGGGCAATATGAGTAAACGCTTTGACATCGTTGTGTACAACCGTGAACACCAACCCTGGCTGCTGGCGGAATGTAAGGCACCTGATGTACCGCTTAGCGAAAAGACACTGCACCAGCTACTCACCTACCACAATACCATGCAATGCCCTTACTGGATGATAAGCAACGGGCATAGCGGCTATTGCGCCGATGCCACAGATATTCAGCAAATAAAATGGATGAATGAACTACCGGGATATGATGTCGCTGTATGACACACTGTTCAGTATCTGAATAGCTTTTCGCACAACATCGTCATCTTTGTATATGATGCTGTAATAACCGTCGTCACGATACAACATACGCGCCAGTACGGCTTTCATCTGGCGGGTGAAAAACCTTTTGTTATGTTCATTTTTCAGCAATATTTCCACCACTTTTTTCGTGGGCCTGTCCACGGTTGCCAGATACTCTTTCAGTAAAACTTCAGCCCTGAAATTCTTATCAAAATCCTGTACGCCCGAATAAGCCTTGAGCGCTGTCCTGTTCCTGAAGTAATAGTTCCACACAGTAGTTTTTACCTTATCGCTAAAAACCAAATCCAGCACGGCGGTAGATACTTTGGCGGTATCGTAAGGCACGTACACATCAGGATTGATACCCCCGCCGCCATATACCACCCTTTTGTTGGCTGTAAAATATCGGGTAGTGTCAGCGATATAGTTACTGTCGTTACCTGTCAGTTCGCCGTTTTCGTAACGCCTTAGTATATCGTGGCTANNCTTTTTCGAAGGAACGCTGAATACTCCTGCCCGAGGGTGTATAATAACGGGCTATCGTGAGCCTGAGGGCGGAGCCATCACCCAGGTCGAACTGGTCCTGCACCAGCCCCTTACCAAATGTACGCCTGCCTATTTTGACACCCCTATCCCAATCCTGCACGGCACCGGCTATTATTTCACTGGCTGAGGCAGATTGTTCATCTACCAATACCACCAGGCTACCTTCTTCAAAGTCGCCTTTCTTTCCTGCTATATATTGATGCGGTACTGAGTTCGTTCCCTTGGTTGCCACTATCAGTTTGTCGCCCGACAAGAACTCATCGGCTATCTGCTTGGCGGGCTCCAGGTAGCCGCCTGAATTCTGCCGCAGGTCCAGCACCAGGTTTTGCATACCTTTTTTCTTCAGGCTTGCCATCTTTTTCTCAAACTCCTCGTAAGTGCTTTCGCTGAAACGGTTGATTTTGATAATACCTGTCAGGCTATCCAACATCACAGCAGCCTCTATACTGTACCGGGGTATTTCATCACGTTTTATAGATACTGTTCTCAGGTCGCCACTCACCGCATCCATCATCGTCAGAAATACCTTGCTAAACTGTTTCCCTTTCAACATCTTGATGATACGCTCTGACGTAATGTTAGTGCCTGCAACGATACTGTCACCCACTTTTACCAGCTTATCGCCTATCTGTATACCCGCTATTTCAGCCGGGCCGTTTTCTATTACCGATGTTATCTGTATGGTATCAGCAGTTATGGCGAACTCTACGCCTATGCCAAAGAAACTACCTTCCAGTTCCTCATTCACCGTCTGAAGTTTGTCGGCAGGTATATACACTGTATGGGGATCCAGGTGGCGGATAATCCCATCCACTGCTTCCTCGTACAGGGCATTCGTGTTTACTGAATCAACATAACGCGCATTAATCAGGTCAATTATCTGCTCCAGCCTGTCGTTGCGTTGTATAATGGTGGTAATGTCGCGTTTGTTGCGCAGGGAATCGCGCAGGTTGAAACCTATGGCCATACCTATCACCAGTATTATGGCCGATAAAAGCGGCCACCACAGCTTTACTTTATTAGTCTGCTTATCCTGCACGTATTAAAAATTGACCGCAAAGTTAAAGGGTATTTCCGAGTAAAAAATAATATAAATACAACAGCACGATAGTCTGTTGCAATGCGCCTATAACAATACAATAATACGAGCAGGATGTTCACGTTAGCCTATTCGGAAAATCTGTGCTACATTTATCCTATGGCTTCCGTATTGATAGCAGAAAGCGGTTCTACCAAGACAGACTGGTACCTGACAGGCGCCATAAAAAAGCCTGTCAGTGTAAAAACATCAGGTATCAACCCTTACCTGCAAACCTCCTTTGAAATCAACGCCTTGCTGAGCCACGAACTGCAGCTTAAAAAGTACAAGCCTGAACAGGTATACTTTTATGGCGCAGGTGCCGGCACACCCGAAAAGCAGGAGGAGCTGAGACAAATCCTCAAAGCTTTCTTCGGCTCTAAAAAAGTGGAAGTAAAAAGCGACCTGATGGCTGCCTGCCGTGGCCTTAGCGGCAAGGAGAAAGGAGTGGTGGCTATACTGGGCACCGGCAGCAATTCCTGCTACTACGATGGTAAAGTTATCAAATCGCGTATGCCATCACTGGGCTATGTAGCAGGCGACGAGGGCAGCGGCAACCATATGGGCAAGCGTGTATTGCGCTATTACGCTTACAATACCTTCGATGAAGAACTGAAAGCAGCCTTTGAGCAACAGTTTGGCAACGACATTTCGGCAATCATCAACAATATCTACAAAAAGCCATTTGCCAACCGCTACCTGGCTTCATTCACGCAATTGTTGGTAGAGAACAGGGGGCACTATATGGTAGAAAATATCATAGAGGACAGCCTGAACGAATTTTTCCACCATCATATACTTAAGTACCGCGAAAGCTGGAAACACCCCATTCATTTTACCGGCTCGGTAGCTTACGAGTTCAGGGATGTGATTAAAGACATCTGCGCTCAAAACGAACTCTCGTTAGGCAAAATAGAACGCAGCCCGCTGAAAGGGTTGATTGAATTCCACAAACAATAGAACGTCTGTGTTGGGTTTATTATCCCCTTTTTTATCTTTTCCATACCTCTGAACGTATCAAAAAAATAACCCCGGAATATCCGGGGTTATCTATATACAGTAATTTCTGTTATTATTAGTTCCTCCTCAGGTTCGGGAATGGAGGTGCTACGTTAGCAGGACCTTCTTCACCAGGAAGAGCTGAGCGGTACATTACTGAGTTAGGATCACCGGCCTGGCCATATTGGAATATGAAGCGGTTACGGTCGATACCATGTTTCTCACTCATGAACTCGATGATTGCGTTAACGCGATCCCATGAACGCTGCTGCTGTACTTTGCTTGAATTACCTGCACCTGTGATAACCACTTTACAAGTTGGGTTAGCCATCATTTGTGCAGCCAGGCTAGACAGTTGAGCCTGAGCAGAAGGAGCGATGCTAGAAGAGCTACCTGTGAAGATGATGCTACCGGCACCTATGCTACCACAAGCGGGAGCCATAGAACCACAACCATCAGGACAAGGGCACTTACCAACACCATCAGCGTCAACAGGCTGACACTCAGTCGGAGTTATCAATTGCTTATCACGATCATCAGGTACACCGTCACCATCAGTATCCAGCGGACAACCGTGGCTGTCAACAGCTACGCCCATTGGAGTACCGGGACACTTGTCGAATTGGTCAGTGATACCATCACCATCAGAATCAGGCAGAGTAGGATCAGGCAGTATCATGTGACGAGGATAGCTCATCTCGTTGAACATATGATCCAGTGGGTTCAGCCAGTACAGAGGTTCTACGCTCTTAGCTTTGTTACCCAGGTTGAAGTTAACACCCAGAGACAGGTAGTTGATACCATCGTTCTGTGCAGACAGTACAGGAGAACCTGCAATCTGCTGTGCCCAACGCTGACCATCCAGCAGGTCTTCATCCCAAGGCATTGTTACGCGATCTTCCAGTGCTATGTTGATGCGCCTGCTAACTTTGAATTGCAGACCCAAACCAAAGCTTGGTGNNCTTCGGTTTCGTGCGTACCATCCATACCCGCAGCAAGGTTATCCCTTATCTGCTTTTTGTTTTCGGTAACTTGTGGTAATACTTGAGCACCTCCTGTGATAGCATCAAAATCATAACGTTGGTAATTAGCATCCAGTGCATCAACACGTGTATTGAAAGCTATAGCACCAACTCCCATGAAAGCATAAATGCCCAATGATGTTTTGGCTTTATGGAACCTCCAGTTGTTTGTGCTGGCTATCAGGTCAAAGTTCAATTGGTGAGCTTCCATCCTGTAGTTCCAGAATACGGGATCAGTAGGAATGTTTGGAATAGCAGGTAATCCGGGGATACCTGGTACCGGCTGATAACCATTATCAGTCCAGGCCGGATTCCACCTGTAGTTCCTGTCTTCCTGCCATGCAAGACCTTTAGCTACGCCGTAGTTATACTGCAAGCGGGTAGAGAAAATATAACCCCAAGATTTACGGATGTGAGCGTGAAAACCATATCCACCATTTCCTTTCTGCCAAAAAAACATTGACGGAACATCGCCGGATACGTTATACATACCAAGACCTAAACCCAGCTCCCACATATTACGTGGTTTTGACGGGAAGGCATATTGGTTATTCAGGAACCTACGGTGCTGGTTCATCCTCGACCGTGGAATGTAGTTAGAATCTAAANNGTAACTTTCTCCTCTATACGTCATGTCCCGGCCAGACCATTGTGCCGGTTGCGTACTGGTTTCCTGAGCATTTACCGATCCTGTGGCTAGTAGCGCACAAATACCGGTGAGCAAAAGGTAATTTTTGTTGACCATAACAGATTTGTTTATTAATATAATTTTTGGTTAACCTAATTAATAACCCGACAAAGGTATAGTGTTGGGTTTAAAAAAACAAAGAACAAAAAATAAAATTAATGCACACTTTTTGTCCTTAGTAACATGCTTTTATACATCAAAGAACTACTTTTACCTGCAAATAAACAAGGCTGTTTTTGTTAATTTACAGTTATCTTGACTTATAACATGGAATTGGTCAAAAAGGTTGTCGGGACGGAACTTTCTCTTTTCGAAAAAAAATTCGCTGATCATGTCAAAGGCTCAAACCCTTTGCTGGACAGGATTATGAAATTCATCATCAAGCGGAAAGGAAAACAGATGCGCCCCATGTTCGTTTTGCTTTGTGCTAAAATTGCAGGTGGTATCACTGAAAAAACATACCGGGCAGCGTCTTTAATTGAGTTGTTACACACTGCCACCCTGGTACACGATGATGTTGTGGATAACTCTATGCTCAGGCGTAACTTTTTCTCTATTAACGCATTATGGAAAAACAAGATAGCCGTACTGGTGGGTGACTACCTCTTGTCAAAAGGGCTGCTTCTTTCACTGGAAAATGATGATTATCAAATACTTAAGATAACCTCCAGGGCTGTAAAAGAGATGAGCGAGGGCGAATTGCTGCAAATGGAAAAGGCAAGAAAACTTGATATTGAAGAAAAAACATATTTTGACATTATCAAAGGTAAAACTTCTTCCCTACTCTCAGCCGCCTGCTCGGCAGGTGCTTTTTCTGCTAAAGACGACTCCGAAACAACTGAATATTTCAGGTTATTTGGCGAATATGTAGGCATCGCATTCCAGATAAAAGACGACCTCTTTGACTATGGCCAGGATAATATCGGCAAACCAACAGGCATAGATATCAAGGAAAAGAAAATGACCCTGCCGCTTATTTATACCCTTCAAAAGGCTGATCGCGACACGAAACGCAAAATTATATATATAGTAAAAAATCAAAATACAGATAAAGAGAAGGTAGCCGAAGTGATTAATTATGTCCACCGCTCAGGTGGAATTGAGTACTCGGTACAAAAAATGAAAGAATACCAGCAAAAGGCTCTCGATATGCTGGATAAATATCCTGATACCCCCGAAAAAAATGCCCTTGCCGAGTTGGTGAATTACGTCATAGACCGGAGGCATTAAGCCATAACAAAATACATTTCTCCCGGTAACGGGTTGCGACTGTCATTTACTTAAATTTGCCTTCCTCACAGGTTATGGCAACAAAAGAGCACGCAGCAAAGTCCAAAGGATTTATAGAAGTTTCAGGAGCAAGGGTACACAACCTCAAAAATTTAGACGTATCCATTCCCAAAAACCAACTGGTAGTGATTACCGGCATTAGTGGTTCGGGCAAGTCATCTCTTGCCTTCGACACTATTTTTGCGGAGGGGCAGCGCCGCTATATGGAAAGTTTTGCCGCATATGCCCGCCAGTTCCTGGGCGACCTGGAGCGGCCCGACGTAGACAAAATCTCCGGCCTCTCCCCTGTCATTTCCATAGAGCAAAAAACCACCAACCGCAACCCACGCTCCACAGTAGGCACAGTTACAGAAGTATATGACTTCATGCGTTTATTGTATGCCCGTGCCGCTGAAGCATATTCCTACAACACAGGCAAAAAAATGGTGCGCTTCAGCGAAGAAGAGATAGTGGCGCATATCGAAGAACATTTCAACAACAAAAAGATAGTATTGCTGGCGCCGATAGTAAGGGGACGTAAAGGCCACTATCGTGAGTTGTTCGAACAGTTCCGCAAACAAGGCTACCTGAAAGTACGTGTAGATGGCGAGATACTGGAGCTGCGCGAGCGCATGCAATTAGACAGGTACAAGATACATGATATTGAGCTGGTGATAGACCGCCTGCTGGTAATGCCTGATGCCAAAGCACGCATCAGCCAGAGTATTCAGAAGGCGTTGCAGATGGGTAAAGACCTGATGTTCATACTGGACATGGATAGCAATACGGTATCGCAGTACAGCAAACAACTGATGTGTGCGGATACAGGCATATCCTACGAAGAGCCATCACCCAATACTTTCTCATTCAACTCACCCTATGGCGCCTGTCCACGTTGCAAAGGGCTGGGCAGTGTGTACCAGGTAAATATGGACGAGGTGATACCCGACCTGTCCAAAACCATCAGCGACGGTGGTATTGCACCACTGGGGGGTGAACGGGAAGCATGGACTTTTAAGCAGGCCACCATCATTGCCAAAAAAAATAAGATACCGCTGAACAAACCCATCAGCGATATGAATCCCAAGCACCTGAACATACTGCTATACGGCAATGAAGAGGGTGTGATCACTTATGCGGAAAGCGACGAAGTGAACTATGCCGAAACAGTAACGGAGCATAATTACGAAGGCATAGTTAATATGCTGCTGCGCTGGTTCAACGAAACAACATCGGAACCTATACGCGACTGGGCTGAAACCTATATGCAACTTAACACATGCCCGGAATGTGAAGGTGCCCGCCTGAAAAAAGAAAGCTTGTGGTTTAAAGTAGATGACAAGAATATTTCTGAATTATCAGAATTGTCATTACAGAAACTGGCTGATTGGTTTGACGGCTTAGAAAAAAGGCTGAATAAAAAACAACAGGTAATAGCCAAAGATATACTGAAAGAAATACGTGACAGGCTGATGTTTTTGTTAGATGTGGGCTTGCACTATCTCACAATCAACCGCCCTACCCGCACACTGAGCGGCGGCGAATCGCAACGCATCAGGCTGGCTACACAGATAGGCTCTCAGCTCACAGGCATCACATATATACTGGACGAGCCGAGCATAGGCTTGCATCAACCCGACAACCAACGCCTGATACAAGCCATGAAAAACCTGCGCGATGGCGGCAACTCTGTATTGGTGGTAGAGCATGACAAAGATATAATGATGGCAGCCGACCACCTGATAGACATAGGGCCGGCAGCAGGTGTACACGGCGGACAAATAGTAAGCCAAGGCAAGCCCGAAGATGTTGTAAAAACACATACCAAGACTGCGGGCTACCTCAACCGTGAACTGGAGATAAAAGTACCGGAAGAACGCCGCAAGGGCAATGGTAAGGCATTGAAGATAACAGGCGCTACAGGCAACAACCTAAAAAATGTATCTGTTTCCTTACCGCTTGGTACTTTCATCTGCGTAACGGGTGTATCAGGCAGTGGCAAGAGTACACTCATCAATGAAACGCTGTACCCGCTGCTGGCGAAACACTGTTATAAAAACTTCAAGCAGCAACCCATGCCCTTCAAGAAAATCACCGGGCTGGAGCATATAGATAAAGTAGTAGANNGTAATAGAAATGAACTTCCTGCCTGATGTATATGTACCCTGCGAGAAATGTAATGGACGTCGTTACAACCGCGAAACATTAGAGATACGCTATAAAGGCAAATCGATAGCTGACGTGCTGGATATGACTGTGGACGAAGCTGTGGAATTCTTTAAGAATGTACCTTTCCTCCACCGCAGGATTAAGAC
>DINJ01000194.1:22636-25883 GCA_002423665.1 Bacteroidetes bacterium UBA5543
GGTGAAGCACAACGTGTAAAACTGGCGACGGAGTTATCTAAACGCGATACGGGACAGACCATTTACATACTCGATGAACCGACTACAGGATTGCACTTCCAGGATATAGAATACCTGCTGGAGGTACTCAACAGATTAGTAGAGCGCAACAACACCGTGCTGGTGATAGAACACAATATGGATGTAATTAAAGTAGCCGACTATTNNATATGGGTATCAGCCATAACTGTAAGCCAGGCCCAAACCATACCTGCAAGTCGCATTACCAACTGGCAGAAGGCGGGACTGACGGACACATTACCCGAGTATGGCAACATAGTGAACATTATGAACCATGGCGCGGTGGCCGATGGTGTTACACCCAACAATGCGGCTTTCAATAATGCTATTACAGCACTCAACGGGCAGCCCGGCACTATCTATATTCCTGCCGGCAACTACCTGTTTACACAAGCCATCAATATCACATCAGACAGTATCATTATCCGCGGCGATGGTGTAAGCACTCGTTTGCTGTTCGACATGAACCATACCAACGAAAACATGTTCAATATCCGGGGCACAATCAGCACTACGGTATTTGATGTACCGAACGGCATACAACGAAACGATACAGCACTGACGGCTATAAGTGTAACAGGTATCAACAATGGTGACTACATACTACTTACCAACAACGACAGCAGCCTGATATTTTCATCATGGGCTATGCGCTCTGCGGGGCAGATATTGAAAGTAAAAAATGTAACAGGCAACAGGTTAACGGTTGACAATATAATCAGGCGCTACTACGCCGCCGCTTCCAATGCCACCATCAAACAAATAACTCCGGTACAAGGTGTCGGTATAGAATGCCTGTACATAGAACGAGTAGATTCAACAGTTCAGCAAACAAATAATATCGACTATACCTATGCAGCCAACTGCTGGGTAACCGGCATTGAAAGTAATAAGACCAACTTCTCGCATGTCGCTATCAACTACTCTACACATATACTCATCAGGGGCAACTACCTCCATCATGCACATGCATATGGAGAAGGGGGACAGGCATACGGCACCACATTAGAATACACCAGCGGCGACTGCCTGGTAGAAAACAATATATTCGAGCACCTCCGCCACTCCATGCTGGTTCAGGCGGGTGCCAATGGCAATGTATTTGCTTACAACTATTCTACCGACCCTTATTGGACACAACCACCATTACCAACTAACTCTGCGGGCGATATTGTCTGTCATGGCAATTACCCTTATCTCAACCTGTTTGAAGGAAATATCATTCAAAATATCGTGGTGGACGAATCACATGGCATCAACGGTCCCTACAATACTTTTTATCGCAACCGTGCAGACCTCTACGGCATCTTCACTNNGCTGCCGCATCCGACAGCCAGAACTACGCAGCCAATGAAATCACTAATGCCACGGGCTACTACCTGCTTACAGGGCTTGGTTATTTTGAATCGGGCAACAATGTAAAAGGAACAATAATGCCTGCCTCTTCTCCCACACCTGCTGAAAACTCTTTATACCGCAACACCCCTCCCGGCTACTGGCCTTCACAGTCCGCCTATCCATCGGTTGGGGCACCACACCCATACAACCAGGGTACGCATGCCGCTAAACAACGATTTGCAACCGGCCAGAAAACAGATTGCCGCCGCAATCCCGTTTATGTAACTGTGCGAAACATAGATGAAGTTCGGGGCATTATTATTGCACCTAATCCATTTAATGAAGCAATACGTATAAATACAGGCGATATTCGTCATGCGAAATACAACCTGTATAATGTAACAGGTGGAATGAAGTTATCCGGTAGCATACCGGCCAATCATACCATTATCAATACTTCAGGTATTCCTGCCGGGCTATATATACTTGAAATATCAAATAAGGAAGGATACCATACATATCGCAAGTTGCTGAAGACCTATTAACCGCTTTACGCATCTTATTTTCTCTAATTACAATGGTGTTTTGCCAAACCTTTTGTAATTTATACCTCCTACGAGTTACCTTTGTACCAACTTTAGAGAACAGATTATGTTGCAGGAAGCTACTACTAAACAAGACAACAGGCTATCGTTCGACGAATTTAAGAACGAGGTGCTGCAGGATTACCATCTTGCCGTCACCAGTCGCGAGGCCAGCCTGATAGGGCGCAAAGAAGTATTGACAGGCAAGGCCAAGTTTGGGATATTCGGCGACGGTAAGGAACTGGCACAGATAGCGGCAGCCAAATGTATGCAGCCCGGCGACATACGCTCAGGTTATTACCGCGACCAGACCCTGATGTTTGCCGCAGGCATGAGCGACCTGGAAAAGTTCTTCGCCCAATTATATGCTACTACTGATATAAAAGAAGAGCCGGCATCGGCAGGCCGTATGATGAACGGCCACTACGGCACACGCTGGATAGATGAGAACGGTGAATGGATGGACCTGACAAAGGCTCCACAGTCATCGAGCGACATATCGCCTACTGCCGGACAAATGGTACGCGCATTAGGTCTGGCATTCGCCTCCAAATGCTACCGCAACATCAAAGAACTGGAAACAGGCTTTGAGAAATTTACCAATAGCGGAAACGAAGTAGTATTCTGTACAATCGGCGATGCATCTACATCCGAGGGCCTTTTTTGGGAAACCGTAAACGCAGCAGGCGTATTGCAAGTGCCACTGGCCATTTTTGTATGGGACGATGGCTATGGCATATCGGTACNNCAAAAAATTCAATATCAGACGCCCTGGCAGGTATGCAGTGGGAAGACAGCAAGGGCGGCATGCATATATACAAAGTGAAAGGCTGGGATTATGCCGGGCTGGTAGAAACTTTCCAGCGTGGCATCAATAAAGCCCGCGAAACACATCCCCCCGCCATATTCCACGTGCAGGAAGTGACACAGCCACAGGGCCACTCCACTTCCGGCTCGCACGAGCGCTACAAAAGCCCCGAAAGGCTGGAATGGGAAAAAGAACATGATTGTATCGTTAAGATGCGCAAGTTCATACTCGACAATGAAATAGCTGAAGCGGGTGAACTGGATGAGATAGAAACCAATGCCAAAGAAGAGGCGCGCAAAGCCAAGCAAAAAGCATGGGATGCGTTCATCACGCCCATCAGGCAGGAAATACAGCAGGCGTCAACCCTCTGCAACCAATTGGTGTACGAAGCGGGCGACAATGCTTTGAAAATTTCCAAACTGGTCAATGACCTGAACGCTATAAAAGAGCCCATTCG
>DINJ01000194.1:25969-32493 GCA_002423665.1 Bacteroidetes bacterium UBA5543
GCAGGTATACGCGAAGCTACAATTATAGGACAAGGTATAGGCCTTGCACAACGTGGCCTACGCCCGATTGCCGAAATACAATACCTCGACTATTTATTGTACGGACTGCAACCATTGAGCGATGACGTTTCAACCTTGCTGTACCGTACCAAAGGGGGCCAGAAATGCCCGCTGATAGTGCGTACACGCGGCCACAGGCTGGAGGGTATATGGCACAGCGGTTCACCCATGGGTATGCTGCTCAACAGTATTCGCGGCATGTACCTCTGCGTACCCCGCAATATGACACAGGCAGCCGGCATGTATAATACCCTGCTGCAAAGCGACGATCCCGCCATAGTGATAGAATGCCTGAATGGCTACCGCCTGAAAGAGTATGTGCCTACCAACCTGATGGAAATGACTGTTCCGCTGGGTGTACCGGAAATCATCAGGAAGGGTGAGGATATTACTATCGTTTCCTACGGTTCTACACTGCGCGTGATAGAAGAGGCAATAACAAACTACCTGGAGCCTGCGGGCATCAGTTGCGAGGTAATAGACGTGCAGACACTGCTGCCATTCGATATCAACCACATAATTATAGAATCGCTGAAGAAAACCAGCAGGATAGTATTTGTGGACGAGGATGTACCCGGTGGCGCTACTGCCTATATGTTCCAGCAGGTGATGGAAAAGCAAGGCGGCTACAAATGGCTGGACGTAGCTCCACGCACTATTACTGCTAAAGCGCACCGTCCCGCGTATGCGACCGATGGTGATTATTTCTCCAAGCCTAATGCTGAAGATATTGCTGCTGTGATTGAAGAAATGATGGCTGAGTAATTGTTATCCGAATGACAATATTAAAAGCGCCGCTCTGACAAGCGGCGCTTTTTCGTTTATTGTAAAATGATTGACAAAAAAGCCCGCGCTGTTTGCGCGGGCTTTGCATTAGGTATTGTGCTTTACTATTGCTTATTATTCAGTGTCACTTTCACTACACCTACCCTGCCGGCATTGTCTTTCAGCAGTATGAAGTAGTTGCCAGCAGGCATATCACCCAGGTTAATTTCTTTCCTGCTTACGTTATTGGCTTCGTCTGTCATCATTGACTGGCCAATAGCGTTGCGTACTTCTATCCTGTAGTTTACCAGTTGGCCTTTCCAGTCCAGTATCACTTTGTCAGATGTAGGGTTAGGATAAACCTCCATTCCGCTTACATCCAGCGAGCTGATATCCAGCAGCGTAATACCCAGTATGTTGGAAGGCTTAGACCAGCAACCCCTGTTATTGGTTACAGCATAGTAGTTGCCAATTTTAGAAGGATATGCTTTACCCTCCGGACCGTCAGGCATTTCGCCATCGGGGCCAAACCATACAAAAGAACTGTCGAAGTTGGTAATGATTGTGTTACCCACCAGTGAAATAATCGGAGGAGTAGGAGTAACAGAGCGAACCATCACTAATGGTGTTGAATATACTGTATCAGGCAGGTAGCAACCTCCATCTGTCTGGTTAGCACGTACCATTATTACGTTACCATCCAGAAAGTTGTTATTGCTGAACACTGCACCCGTAGCGGTAGAAAAACCGTTAACAAGCCAGGTATATTCAGGGTTAGTGCCTAAGTCAACAGCTGTAGCTGTAAACTCAACCAACGAATCCAGACAACCCGGATTTTTACCTGCAGTAATTGTAAATGATACTGTAGGGCGTTTTGCCTTGATAATGGACATCGTTATGAAATTCGACGTATCCAGAGGATTCAATACACATGAGTCAGTAGCTATCAATACACACTGTACCCTGTCAGTATTGCGCAGAGAGTCTGTAACATATATAGGTGTTGTAGCACCATTAATAGCTACACCATTTACCAACCACTGGAAATTAGGATTTTTACCTGCATTAGTAGTGTTAGCGCTGAATATTAACGGCTTGCCCTCACAAGCAGGGTTAGTACCTGTAGTTTGTGCGATAGTAATATCGGCAGTAACCTTGGTATGTATCACCTCGATAGAATCGGATGTTACAGTTTTCGGATCAGCACAGGCAGAGTTAGATGTCATGATAACTCGTACTTCATCATTATTTGCTAATGTAGAAGTATTGTATGTTGAAGTTGTGGCACCTGTAACAGCAACGTTGTTGACTGTCCACTGATATGTAGGTGCTGTACCGCCAGTTGTTGGTGTTGCCTGGAATTGTAATAATTGGCCGGCACAACCGGGGTTCGTACCTATGGTCAATGCTATATTAGCTATTGGCGCTTTAGTGGTATACGATATTGTAATACCGTTGGATATTGCAAAGCCGGGATTAGAACAAGGTGCCGGTGCACTGGAATTCATCCTAACCGTAATCGTCTCACCACCCCTTCCTATTGCTTTGAATGTAGGGCCTGTAGCACCGGTTATATCTACACCGTTAGAACGCCATTGATATGTTGGCGCACCGCCAGGATTACTATTGCTCACTACAGAGAATGTAACTGTGTCATCAACACATGTGGGGTTGGTACCACCGGTTACACCTATTGTAACCGTAGGTGGTATTGTTGTCCTGCGCTCAACTCCTATTGTATCCGACAGTACTGAGTCGGCACCGCACAATGAAGAGTAGTACATCTTAACATATACTGAATCCTTATCCTGGAAACCATTCCACATAAAGCTATCAGCTGTTTGGCCACTTACGGGGCTACCATTCCTGTACCATTGATAACCTACAACAGTTGCACCTGTTGATGGGTTTGCTTTGAATGTCAACCATGTGCCAAAACAAGATGGATTGCCACCGGCAGGCGGGTTAGTGAGGCTTACAGAGGCAGTTCCTGAACTTGAACCACCTGAAATCAATACTTCAAAATCCTCTGTTTGACCATGTAGCCTGTTGCTGCAAGAGTCAATATATCCTGTAGTTGCATCAGATATTACCCTCATGCGGATAGGAGTACAGCCGGTAGCGGTAAACGGCACCGTAAAATTAGCTACGTGCAGAGAACCACCTGATTGGTTAACAACATTCAGGCGCTCGCCGGTTGAGTTACCCAATATTCCGTCATTATTATAATCAATAAATGCAGCACCTGCATCGTTGAACCTTGATGTAAAAGACAATGTATAGCTTTTACCTGCCTGTAAAGAAATCCTGTGTGCGCACGTCATGTCTCTGTAAGAAACATTACCGTCGCCACCATAACCACTTGATGTTACATCCATATATACCCTTGTACCCGGATTGGCATCTACCACTGTTACATTTCGTGGGCCTGAGTTCAGGTTCGACGTGGTATTAGTGATACCGGGCGTACATGCCGCAGTAACTGAAGCAATAGGAATAGAGCCGGAAGATGATATCAATGACGACCTTGAATTAAGTAACGCAGCTATGAACCTTGTCCTTTGATCAGGCGTGAACCTGTTTTCACAGTTAGAATAGTTCATAATATTTCTTGCCGTGGCTTCACCAAATGTTGCGTTGGTACACTGGTTTGTCTGGCCTGAGAAACAGCTGCCCGGACCAAATTGGTGGTGAGGCTCTGTATCGCAACAACGGTCACCTTGCGTCAGGCAGTTGGTATTTGGAGGACATACAGGGTTACCACTCACAATAGTATAACCTTCAAAAGTATGATACAGATTAAAAGCATGCCCTATTTCGTGAGGCAGTGTTGTTCTGCCGGGTCCCATTTGCGACGCGAGCATGATGGTACCATCAATATTAGCAGGTGCGCCGGGGAAGTACGCATACCCGGCAACAAATGAACCTGTAGTACCGGGATATCCATCTACAGTATCTATCCTGTTTACCACCCATATATTATAATACCTGTCGTTGGGCCATATGCTCAACGCCTTTATGTTCGGGTCGCTGACACCGCCAGACAGGTTTCTGTTTACACCATCGGTAGTATAGTTACTATACGTAGCGGAAGCGTTTACACGAACGATACCATTGGTAGTCGTACAGTTAGGCGACCTTTTGGCGAGTGTAAACCTGAAAGGGAATTTAGTACCCCCGCTACCCGGGCCTGGGTATGATGGCCAGCTGGCTTCAAATGTCTTGTTCAGGTAGTCAATAGTTGAGTCTATTTTACCATCTGAGATGTTATATTTACTGCCAACAGCACCGCCGGTATGCATTACATGCACAACTACGGGAATCTCCCATATAGTATCTCCCACGGAGTTTGTAGTCAGCAAAGAATTTACATTAGGGTTATTGCTCATCCACTGTGCCACCTGGGTATTAAATGCATTCACAGATTGTGCATATGCAGTGTTTTGGGTTAACAGCTGTTGGTGCACCTGGTCAAATCCACAACTTTGTTGGGCTTGTACCGCATTCAGTACACCAATACACAGCAAGAAGAGTAGCGTAATTTTACGTATCATGCCTATAACTTATTTATAATATTGTTCAGTAAGGGTAAAAATAATGTTTTCGTTAATAAAATACTAAAGATTTTTCAGGATTATTAACCACTTATTCAAGCCATTACACATTTTTTTGACATCATGCACTAATTCTTCGTTTTTTTATATTAAATCCTATCTTTGCCCACTCTGTTTTTATAAACATATAACGAAAATTTACAATTTAGCGAACCTATGCAATTAAAAGGGTTGGTAAAATTCTTTACCGCAGCACTTATCCTCATCTCGCTCTACCAGTTATCATTCACTATGGTAGCGCGTAACGTCGAGAAAAAGGCAATGGCCAAGGCTGAAAAAAAGGCCAGGTTGGAGCAACCGGATGCCACAGGCAAACAGTTGGAAGACCTCACAGACAAGTATTTTGAGCAGATAACCGACAGCCTGCAGGGCGAAACGGTAATGAATGTACCCCTGCTGAAAAAATACACCTACTCTGACGTGAAAGAGCAGGAACTGAACCTCGGCCTCGATCTGCAGGGCGGTATGAACGTGACACTGGAAGTAAGCCTGGACGAGCTGGTACGCTCTATGTCCAACAGACCTACAGACCCCATACTGAACAAGGCCATAGCTGACGCCAATAAGGCTAAAGCTAACAGCCAGGCTAATTTTGTCACACTCTTCGGTGAGGCTTTTGAAAAGGCTAATCCCGGCCGCAAGCTGGCACAGCACTTCATGAAGGCTTCTGAAAAGGAGATTACACTGAACTCTACTAATGCAGAGGTACTGGAGAAAATCAACAAAGAAGCTAAAGACGCTATCAAACGTACCTACAACGTACTGCTGACGCGTATAGATAAATTCGGTGTAGCGCAGCCCAACGTGAACCTTGATGAAAATAAAGGTATCATCACTGTGGAGCTGGCCGGCGTGCGCAATCCTGAAAGGGTTCGTAACTACCTGCAGTCTACCGCAAAATTACAATTCTTTGAACTGTACGCTAACAACGAACTGATAGATGCCCTGCAACCCGCAAATGATGCACTGGCAGCCTACCTGTCTGGTGAAACAGTATCGGATTCAACTGCAACTGATACCGCAGCACCCGCGGCTGAAGCTGCTGCTGCCGGTGCTGACACGGCCAGCCTTGCAGCGCTGATGGGTAGCACAGACACTACAGCCGCAGGTAGTGACACCAGCGCAGCTAAAATAGCTGAGGCTCAAAAAAAGAACCCGTTGTTTGCAGTATGGTACCCCAACATCACGCAGGAAGGCAATGTGAACGAAGGACCCGTAGTAGGTATAGTAGCTAAAAGGGACACTGCTAAACTGAACGCCTACCTGAGGCTGGATGTGGTGCGCAACAAGTTCCCCAACAACGTGAAGTTTGTATACGGCGCTGAGGGCAAGCAGGATGCGCGCAACCCCAACGCTCCTTTATATCTGTACGCTCTGAAAACTGTGCCCGGCGCTGAAGAGTCTAGGCTGGAAGGCGACCGCGTAACAGACGCACGTATGGACTACAACCCGCTGACAGGCAAACCTGAAGTAGTGATGAGCATGGACGTAACAGGCAGCAAAGTTTGGGCTAGGATGACCAAAGAAAACACCGGCCGTTTCGTAGCGGTGGTGCTGGATGATAAAGTATATTCTGCACCACGTGTAGAGGGTGAGATATCAGGCGGTAACACATCTATCAGCGGTAACTTTACTGTAGAAGAAGCAACCGACCTGGCCAACATTCTGAAATCTGGTAAACTGCCCGCACCCGCCCGCATAGTGCAGGAGCAGGTGGTAGGCCCTACCCTGGGTGCTGAATCTATCGAAGCCGGTTTCAACTCCATCATACTTTCTTTCATAGCCATCTTTGCGCTGATGCTGATATACTACAACACCAGCGGATGGGTAGCTAATATATCGCTGACATTGAACCTGCTGTTTACAGTAGGCGTATTGTCTGCACTGCACGCTACACTGACGATGCCCGGTATCGCCGGTCTGGTACTTGGTATAAGTATGGCGGTGGATGCCCACGTATTGATATTTGAACGTATCAAAGAAGAACTGGCTGTGGGCAAAGACCACAAGATGGCGATCGTTGACGGTTACAAGCGTTCTTACGCTCCCGTACTCGATGGCCACATCACATCGTTGATCACTGCT
>DINJ01000194.1:32529-32902 GCA_002423665.1 Bacteroidetes bacterium UBA5543
TATACATTTAGATAAACAATACCCCGTATCAGACATCCGCGCCAAACTGCACAACTACTTTGGCGAGTACCCTATCGTTAAAACAATAGGTACTGATAACAACGTCAACATCACTACGGCCTACCTTATCACAGAGCCCGGCCAGGAAGTAGAATTGAAAGTAACGCAGAAACTGTACGAAGGCCTCAGCAAAGAGGGCTTCTTGCCCGCAGGTGTTGACTACGATGCCTTTGTAAAAAACAACATCCAAAGCTCACAAACAGTACTGCCTACCATATCCGACGACCTGGTAAACGGTGCCAAATGGGCGACCATTATATCGCTGATAGCTATCTCTATATACATCCTGCTGCGTTTCCGCAAATGGCAGTAT
>DINJ01000194.1:33096-33284 GCA_002423665.1 Bacteroidetes bacterium UBA5543
AGAACTGAAGAAAATGGCATAACTGTTCTCGATATTTCAGTTTTTGCAAAAATCCCCCGGCATTGTTCGGGGGATTTTTTATTGCCCCCTTTGCAGTACATTTGTAGCACATACTTATGCTCGAAAACTTTTTTGAACATCTCGGCCGTATCGCATTCATGCTCAGGGACAGCCTGCGCAAACCCGAA
>DINJ01000227.1 GCA_002423665.1 Bacteroidetes bacterium UBA5543
AGGATGCAGAAGATATGGCTACCCATATCTCCAACACTACGGATGACCTCTACAATCACAGTAAGATATATGTAGACGCCATTCCTACCATTTCCACCCCGGCGGGTGCAAGATGCCCCAACGCTAATGCAGCTATCAGCGACATCNNAAAGGCACCTTCCTGATAAACTATAGCGGACATGGCAACACCCAGGTGTGGACCGAAGAGCGAATACTCACGCAAGATGATTTTAATAAATGGACCAATTACGACAAGTTGCCATTTATGATCACTGCCACCTGCGATTACGGCCAATTTGATCACCCTGAATATGTATCTGCTGCAGAAAAGCTAGTGTTGCTCAAAGGCGGTGGTGTAATTGCCATACTGACCACAACAGCTGCAGTGTACGCGGCATACAACAACCCACTCAATGCCGGATTTCTGAAAACCCAACTGAAACAAANNGACCCTGCACTACAACCCAACTTTCCGGAGTTCTTTGTGCACCTCGATAGCATTACCGAATTGGCTACTGGCACACCTGCCGATACTGTAAAAGCCCTGGGAGCATATAGTATTACCGGACATGTGAGCGATAATGCTGATAAGGTGTTGCAGGATTTCAACGGATTGCTGTCGGTATCGTTTTTCGACAAGGCCCGTACTATAGCTACTGTTACCTCCCCTACGCGCACATTTGAGATGCAGGATAACATTGTGTATAAAGGCAATGTATCTGTAAGCGAGGGTAAATTCTCGTTTTCCTTCATTGCACCAAAAGACATCAACTACTTTTTTGGAACCGGCAAAATCAGCACATACGCTCAAAATGGCATCACAGATGCTGCAGGTGTAGATACTGGTATCAAAGTTGGCGGCTACTCAGACTACCCCAATATCAGCGACAACCCGCCTATCGTAAAACCATACATTAATGATAGCTTTTTCAGAAATGGCGGTGTTACCGGAGCAAATACTTCACTTTTTGTAGACCTCTACTCCGAAACCGGTATCAATGTAACGGGCAATAAGCTGGGACACGACCTCACTGCCGTGCTCGATGATGATGTGGAACATCCATATATACTGAATGACTATTATGAAACTGCACCTAATACCTATCAGCGTGGGTTTGTTAGCTTCCCTATAGGCGGCATATCAAATGGCAAACACTCTATAAGGGTTAAAGCATGGGATGTAAACAACAACTCGGGCGAGGGTATGGTAGACTTCTATGTGGCTGATGGTAAGATAATGACCATAGACAACCTGATGAACTATCCCAACCCTTTCAATGGCACAACTCACTTTGTTTTTGAGCACAATCATCCCGAGGAAGAGTTGGATGTAAAAATAAACGTATACAACACTTCAGGGCAGCTGGTTAAAGAAATCAGGGAAATATTCACCCCTACCGGCAGCAGAACCGGAGAAATAACATGGGACGGTACCGATAATAATGGAGCCAGATTGGCCTCTGGAGTGTATGTTTATCGCCTGATTATCACTACAAACAGCGGATTTAGGTCTACTGCATACCAAAAGATGGTAATTTCGCGTTAACAGAAATGTTGCTAAAATATTGTTGACGATATGGGTAAAATGGAATATTTTTGCCCGACTTTAAATAATTTATAATAATAACACGATGGCAAAACGTTTTGCGTTTTTAGGGATTTGTTTATTGACCGGGATGACAGGAATGAAGGCCAATGCTCAAAGCACAAACAACCTCAATGGTACGAATGGTACGTTCGTTACCACTGCCGTTCCTTTCCTCCGCATCTCTCCCGATGCGCGTTCAGGCGCTATGGGTGATGCAGGCATTGCACTTTCTCCAGATGCTAACTCCCAGTACTGGAACGTTGCTAAAATCCCATTCACGNNCCAGGAAGAAGAGCAGGCTATCAGCGGATCTATGCGCTACTTTTCACTGGGTAATATTAACTATACAGACTTCAATGCCAACCCTACAGGAACTGGTATGCCCCGCGAATACTCATTCGACCTCGGGTATTCCCGCCGCCTGTCAGAGTATCTGTCAGCAGGTCTTAGTTTGCGTTATATCCACTCCAACATCGCGTCGGGTGTAGCGGCTCAGAGTGCAGCAGGTGCCGACTATAAGCCAGGCAATGCATTTGCATCTGACCTTGGCGTGTTCTACACCAAAGCGAAAGAAAAAGACGAAGACCACGTAAATACATTTGCTTTTGGCGGAGTGCTGAGCAACATAGGCTCTAAGATATCTTACAATGGCAACCGCAGGGATTTCATTCCAATGAACCTGGGTGCTGGTGTAGCTTACACTTCTCAGTGGGATGCTTTCAACAAAATCACTTTTGCACTTGACGTAAACAAACTATTGGTGCCAGCGCTTAGCGTTTCAAGCGCCGATACGCAAATCAGTGTTGTAAACGGCATTTTCAAGTCATTCTNNAATATGTAACATGTGGTCTGGGTGTACGTTACAATGTATTCCAGTTGCATGCATCTTACCTTGTACCTCAGGGAAAAGGTATCACCCGCAACCCACTGTCTAACACACTGCGCTTCACGCTTGCTTTCGAATTCGACAAAGCTGTCGACAAGGTTAGCACTGCAGACGACAAAAGCGGCGAATAACTGAAAAATCATTTGTAGTAAAAAGAGGGTGTCTCAAAAGGG
>DINJ01000008.1:0-3138 GCA_002423665.1 Bacteroidetes bacterium UBA5543
GGGTAAGGATATTGACTTCAGTAAACGGCATGGGTGAATTATCAGGCATGATGCTCTATCCCAACCCCAATAACGGTAAGTTTGTGCTGAAAGGGAATGTAACAGGCAACACAGAATACGAAGTCGAAATCATCAATGCACTGGGACAGGTTGTATTTGAAGACCATGCAACTGCAAACAACGGTCAGCTGAATAAGGAGATACAGTTGGGCAATGTTACCAATGGCATTTACCTGTTAAGGTTACATTCCGATACAGGTGTAACATCTATGAAGTTCAGGGTAGGATGGTAAGGTCATTGTAAGGCCTCTACCATCACCTCCATCCTGCTGCCGCGGGAGCCTTTCACCAATACAGAAGCCTGTTCAGGCCTGTGCGCTGCTATGTATTCTTTAGCTTCGGTGGAGGTATTGAAATGCTTGTACCCTTCCGCAAGTCCGGCAAATTCTTTGCCTACTAATATCACATCCGTCCAGTGATACTCCTTTACCAGCGCAACCAGTTCTCTGTGTTCTTTTACTTCATCAGGGCCCATTTCTTTCATGCCGCCCAGCCATAGCATTTTGGCAGGCAAGTCAGCCTTTGCAAAGTTAATAATGGCAGCTCGCATACTGGTAGGGTTGGCATTATATGCATCCAGTATCAACTTATTCGTACCCACCTGCATCCATTGCGAGCGGCTGTTGTCAGGTTGATATGCAGCTATAGCCTGCTTGATTTCATCTATCGATATATCAAAATATAGCCCAACAGCAACAGCTACCATCACATTAGGAAAGTTATACTCTCCAACAAGGTGTGTATTTATAGACGTTTCATGTCCTGCACTTAACACAGCAACTTTCAGCAACACATCATCCATCAATGGCTTGCCAATATATTGAGCGTTGGCGCTGCCATAGGTTACCTGTTGCCCTCANNGTCCAGGTCTGTGTTGCGAAACACAACACCATTGTTCTCCCTGAGATAGTCGTACAGTTCGCCTTTGCCTTTGCGCACACCTTGTATTCCACCAAAGCCTTCTATATGCGCTTTGCCGCAATTGGTAATAATACCATGTGTGGGCAATGCTATTGCACAATAGGAGGCTATCTCTTTCTGATGGTTAGCCCCCATTTCTATCACCGCCATTTCCGCATCTGCAGGAATACTCAACAATGTCAGTGGTACGCCAATATGGTTATTCAGGTTGCCGTTAGTAGCGTATGTTTTGTACTTCATCCGCAACGCAGTAGTCACCAATTCCTTGGTGGTTGTTTTACCATTGCTACCTGTGATAGCTATAAACGGTATATCAAATGTCTGCCTGTGGTATCTTGCCAATGCCTGCAATGCGTCCAATACATCATCTACTACAATGCACCGCTCGTTTACTGCCAGCGGTTCTTCATCCATTATCACATAAGCCGCGCCTGCATCCAGTGCCTGTTGCGCAAATGTATTCCCATTAAAATTCGGTCCTTTTAACGCGAAGAATATATCACCCTGTTTCAGCTTGCGGGTGTCTGTTTGTACAGATGGGTGCTGTTTGTAAATGCGATATAATGCTGCTATTTCCAATGCTGAATGTTTTACTGCAACGCTAAAATAAGAAAGAGGCTGCACCAATTGCAGCCTCTTTCAATTAATATGTTGATTATCCTGATTAAGCCTTAACTGCTTTACTTTCCAGGGCATTCTTCAACAGTGCGTAACCGCCAAACAGCAGGCCGCTGAATACCAGGTCGCCGATGAATGTGTTGAAGAAGAATGATGAACCTTCTTTAGTGTAGAATGGTAGCGCCATCAGGTAAGTGGTAACAAAACCATTCATATCCAGTCCCCAATACCCCGTCAGGAATGTGCCAAAGTTAGACAGTACAAAGAAAACGAAAGAGCCAGCTACTGAATATCCCGCAATCCTCAAAGGCTTATGGTTCTTCATAGTAGTACCCATAAAAGTAATGATTGCCATAGCTCCATATACAAAGAACTGGGAGATGTCATAAAAGCCCTTCATAGGCGTGAACAGCTGTATATACGCGTCAGATATAAACATAGCCAGCAAAGGCAGTAGGTATGCAGCCTTTTTGTTGTTCACTATGGCCCCGCTGAACAGGCCTAAGGCTGCAACAGGTGCCAGGTTGTATATGGCCAGTTCATAATTAACTATGCGTGCTGCAACAGCCATCAGTATCAAACCGCCTGCCAGTAATATATTCGTGTAATTGCGTTTCATTATTTATTTAATTGTCTGTTTGCAAATGTAAAACGTACAAACCCAAAATTCAAAAACTAATAATTACCATCTGTTAATAACCTACCTGCCATGACATTGCTTATACTTTTTGCCACTACCACAGGGACATGGGTCATTCCTGCCAATTTTCGGTTCTGCTACAGCCGGAGTATGCTTTACAGCCTCCCTGCCCTCATCATACATATCCCTTTCGTTGGCGGCATAGTCCTGTCCCGCTTCGTCTATCTCTTCTTTATTGGCATGCATTTGGCTCATGTCCGTGCGTTGCGGTTGCTGCCTGGCTTCGCGAGGCGGCTCCTCTTGCATAGGTATGCCTGCTCGCAACAGGAATGACACAATATTTGTATTGGTTTTCAGCAACATCTCCTTGAACAGGTTGAAACCTTCAAACTTGTATATCAACAATGGATCTTTCTGCTCGTACGATGCCATTTGTACGGAAGAACGCAGGTCGTCCATTGCACGCAAGTGTTCTTTCCACGCATCGTCTATCAACGCCAGTGTTATTATTTTCTCCAGTGTCTGGAATACAGGGCGTGCACCGTTTTCTACAGCTTCTTTAAGGTTGGTCTGTACCTGTATACCCCGTATGNNTGATACAGTTTATCGCCTATCTCCTGCATATCAGCTTTTTCAAAGCCGTTGGCCAGAGCGTGGTCAGGCTCCATGGCCAGGTGTTTCATCACTTCTATCCTGAAGGCTTCAAAATCACGATTATCCTCAAACTGCGATGCCAGGTTCAAGCAAACATCGTACATCGCGTTGTCCAGGTCGATAGACAGGCGGTCGCCAAACAGGGCGTGCCTGCGGCGCTTATATATAACGTCGCGCTGAGAGTTCATTACATCGTCAAACTCCAGCAGGCGCTTACGTATACCAAAGTTGTTTTCTTCTACCTT
>DINJ01000008.1:3232-3654 GCA_002423665.1 Bacteroidetes bacterium UBA5543
GTGGCGTTCAGTACATTGTGTTGTATCTTCTTCTGCGTCAGCATACGGCTCAATAGCTCCGACACTTCAACTGAGGTTGTACCTACCAGCACAGGACGGCCTTTTTCTTTCAGGGCCTCTATCTCATCTATTACAGCTTTGTATTTTTCNNTTCTTCTGCGCGCGCTCAATAGACTTGGTAATCATGCTATGCTGCAGCACTTCGCCTTCTTTATGCCCCATCTTATCCATCAGCGAGGCTATACGGCCGGATTGGAACAGGCGCATCAGGTCATCTTCCAACGATACAAAGAATTGCGAGCTACCGGGGTCTCCCTGGCGGCCTGCACGTCCGCGCAACTGGCGGTCAACACGACGGCTTTCGTGACGTTCGGTACCTATGATGGCCAGACCACCGGCATCTTTCACACCGGGGCCGAGTT
>DINJ01000008.1:3838-15483 GCA_002423665.1 Bacteroidetes bacterium UBA5543
TTTTGCTTCAATAGCCTGGTGCAAGCCGTCGCTATAACGGCGCCCTTCCATTATACGGCCTGTTTGCTCATCCACTATCTTCACTTTGCCTTCTATCACCACATATTCTACATCTTTCTCGAATAAGGTATATGCTTTCAGCAATTGCTGCAATGAATGTATGCGGTCTGCCTTAATGGCGTAATCCTGCAATAATGCGTCTTTCCTTTTGGCTTTCTCTTCATCACCGGCATCCATTTTCTCTATTTCAGCCAGTTCCGAACCTATATCGGGCAATACAAAGAAATTCGGGTCTTCAGCATGGCCGGTTATCAGGTTAAGGCCTTTAGTTGTCAGATCAACACTGTTGTGTTTCTCGTCTATTGTGAAAAACAGTTCCGCATCCACCTTAGGCATATTACGCTGTTGCTCGCCCAAGTAGTAGTTTTCTGTCTTTTGCAGTATTTGCTTGTTGCCCTCCTCACTCAGATACTTAATCAGGGCGGTGTTCTTAGGCAAGCCCCTGTATGCACGATACAGGTGCAATCCCCCGTTTTCTTTATCCGATTTACCCTCTGCTATAAGTTTCTTCGCTTCTGTCAGGCTCTTGGTTATAATCCTGCGTTGTTCCTCAACCAGCTTTTCAATACGTGGTTTCAGTTGAGCAAATTGTTGCTCTTCGCCGCGAGGTCCCGGACCTGAAATAATGAGCGGTGTACGCGCATCATCTATCAATACACTATCCACCTCATCCACCATTGCAAAATGGTGTTTGCGTTGCACCATCTCATCTGGTTGGTGCACCATGTTATCACGCAGATAATCGAAACCGAATTCATTGTTGGTACCGTATGTAATATCAGCTAAATAAGCTTGCCTGCGGCGCTCTGAGTTGGGTTGATGTTTATCAATACAATCCGTTGTCAGACCCAGGAATTCGAATATCGGACTATTCCATTCCTGGTCGCGTCGTGCCAGGTAATCGTTCACCGTTACAATATGCACACCCATTCCTGCCAGGGCATTCAGGTAAGCCGGCAAAGTAGACACTAGTGTTTTACCCTCACCAGTCGCCATTTCCGATATTTTACCCTGGTGCAGCACCATACCGCCTATCAACTGCACATCATAGTGCAACATATTCCAGGTAACCTGGTTGCCTGCAGCTACCCAACTATTCTTATAGATAACGTTATCACCTTCTATGGTTATATAATCTTTATCTACAGCCAGTTCCCTGTCAAGTGCGGTTGCCGTCGAAGCAAGTTCTTCGTTTTCCTTAAACCTTCGTGCTGTTTCCTTAACTACCGCAAAGGCCTCAGGCAGTATCTTTTCAAGCACTTCTTCCAACAATTCATCCCGCCTTTTTATCAGTTTGTCTACCTCATTATAAATTTCCTCCCTGTTATGCAACTCTGCTTCAGGATGTTCATCTGCCTCAGCCTTTTTTGCATTTATCTCTTCGTTAATACTGCTGAGATGTTCTTTTATAACTGCCCTGAATTCATGCGTCTTATTCCTGAGCTGGTCATTGGTGAGGCTATGGAGTTCAGCGTAGTATTTATTAATCTCTGTTACTAAAGGTTGCAGCTTCTTTACATCCTTATCAGACTTGCTGCCACCAAATATTTTTGAAAGAAAACTTATCATTTTAAAGCTATATTATTAATAGTTGGTTGTTATCGGCAAATGCCGTTATGTTATCCCGTATCAACCTTTTCATATCAAATCCTATGCAATTTTATCGGAACTGACAGGCTGGCACACAAAGGGGGTCAAAACTACGCCAATTGGGGCATTTCAACAAACACAGATATACAACCTGACTGAGGCTTAAAAATTTTTTATTGCAATAGCTTGCAAGGCAAGAAAATTTTTCTGTATTTTGGGGGAATAAATTCAGAAAAAGCAATAATTATGAAAAAAGCCTTCATCCTCGTTACAACTGTTTTGGTGTCAGCATTTATGGCAAACAAGGGTTTTGCACAGGAAGATGAATTAGTAAGGGTGTTCCGTTGGTTCAACCCAACAGATCAGAACTATGTAACAGTTGCAGATGGTGAGTTCCAGGAAGGACAATTGTTGAATTGGAACTGGAAAGATAAAACTCATATTTTCGTAGCTTACCGCAATCCGGGTCCTGACCGTGTAGCTGTTTACCGTTGGTACAACCCTCAAACTAAGGACTATGCTTCTATTGCAGAAGATGAGTTTACTGATGACAACATGATTAAAATGGGATATACCGACAAATCTTTGCAATTCTATGCATTGACTCGCCGTGGTCCTAATACTGTTGATGTATATCGTTGGTATGTGCCTAAAAACCGTGACTGGGTTACGNNGAAGCCCGCATATGCGGGCTTCTTTATTTATTGTAATTTCCACACCTTTTACCTTTTCAAAATCCTCCTGTCAACCCATGCAGAATTCCTGATTATAGAACGTCACTACGCAACTGAATAGTTATTCTCCATATCCTGCTGTCAGTTGATTCATAGTCAATCTGTCATAGCAGATAATCAATAAAATGAAGTGGCTTCTAAACTGATCATAAACGACATGGGATATACAGCAATAACATGCTGTATATCCCCATTAAAGCTTACCAAATGCTATTTTGTACACCAATACTCCATGGAAGAACAAACTACCATATTCGGCGTACTAGGTGTGCATGCTGATGTTGTACTGTTTGCAATCATAAAGTGTAGCGTATGCTGCCCTGCAGATACAGTGTAATACTCAGATGTAGCACCGGGGCCCAATGTTGTAATCACTGAGCCATCCCATAAAACAGAATATGTTTGGCTGGTCCCTGTTTTATTAATAAACCTCACTTTTGCGGTGTTATTAGCTTCGCATTTACGTGTCTCGCAATTAGCACCTGTATATTCCGAAGGGCAGCTACAGGCCCCGTTAATACAGGTTCCACCATTCTTGCAGGTAATATTTTCGCACTCATCCACGGGCTTTGTACAACCCGTATAAACCGTGGTGGCAAACACCGAAGCCACCAGGAAAANNGGAAACTTGTAATGATAATCAAGCGTTGCATAAAAGATAGATTTTAAGCAACAAAATTATAAAAGATTAGTATTTGCAAATATGATACATGTCACATATGGACATGTATTTAGTAGTGATAAACATACTTGAATACAACATATACGAAATAAAAAAAGGGTGCTATGAGCACCCTTTTACTATTAAACAGATTAATCAAATATTACCTTCTTGGAGGACGGCCTTTTGCACCGAAGTAGTTACCTGCCCTTTCACTGTTGTCACCATTGGGGCTACCCAGGCGATCCATAACCAGGCGGAAACCTACTGTAGAGCTAGCTNNTTGCATAAAGCGGCGTGCACCTGGGTTCATGTAGTAAGCACGGTCTGCCCAAGAACCACCTTTATACACTTTTGCTTCATTGTTAACCAGCGTATTGGTACCGTAAGAGTAGTTAAACATAGAGGCACTGTCACCATCGTTGTAATCCCTCAGGTCTGCATTCAGACCGTCAAATTGCTCATAAGATGCCATTTCAGTGCTATCCATCAAACGAGTCTGCAGGTGGCCAAGTGTATCTTTCTCATCCAGAGAATTATCTTCATCCAACCTTACATAAGTTTCATAAACATTACCACGGAAAGGGCGGAAATCGTTCAAATCACGTGTATAAGGACGATAAGTATCTAATACCCACTCACTTACGTTGCCAGCCATATTGTACAGGCCATAAGCGTTAGGAGCATAAGAGAATACAGGAGCTGGTACATCAGCATTGTCATTCAACGCACCAGCTATACCCATCGCATCACCTTTACCACGCTTGAAGTTACCCAGGAATTCGCCCTGGTAAGAGTTGCGCAGACCATAACGTGTAGTGTAAGCATCACCCCATGGATAAACATTACGGTCAGTAATTACCTCTTCGCCACGACGACGCTTAGTCTCCGGCTCAGGGTTGTTACCTATATTACCCAGTGCTGCGTATTCCCACTCAGCCTCTGTAGGCAGGCGGTAGTTAGGCAGCAGGTAACCGTCAGAATACCTCATGTTACGATAGCCTGAACCCTGAGGGTCAAGGTCACGCTTGCGACCTTTTGTTGGTAAACCTTCGTATTGACCATTGACATATGTTTCTGAATCGAAGATATCCTCATTCACCTGGTTAGGATTCCTCTTCAGGCGACCGTTTTTAATCAGAATATATTCATTAACCCTGTCGCTGCGCCATTTTGCGAATGCACGTGCCTGGTGCCAGTTAACGCCCACAACAGGATAGTTGTCGTATGCTGCATGGCGGAAATAATATTGTACATATGGCTCGTTGTAAGAAAGAGCTGAACGCCATACAGAAGTATCAGGCATTGCTTCAGCTATAACCAACGGATAGTCTGCACCGTAAGTGCGAGACAGCCAGTATATATACTCGCGGTAGTGAATGTTTGCTACTTCGGTTTCATCCATGTAGAAAGAAGATACTGATACTGTACGTGGAACATTGTTCCTTTCGAGGGTCAGGTCCTCTTCTGTCATACCCATTGTAAAACGGCCACCTTCTACGAAAGTGAGGCCCGGGCCTGTTTGCTGGCCCTGGTAATTGGCCACATCAAAACCACCCAGGCGGGAATCATTATAATCCCAACCCGTTACACGGGACACCCCGGTTGATTTATTGGAGGAGCAGGCNNGGTCGCTACACCAAAACAAAGCAAGCTCACGCCGACAAGAGATCTTTTCATAATCTAAAGAAAAAAGTTTGCTACAAATTGTGTTGAATAATCTGTTAAAGTGTTACAATATTAGAGTGTTCTTTTCAAAATGTCAAGCTTTGGAGGAATAATGCGAAAAAAATGTTGTTTTTCTTGTTTTTACCAAAAAATACTACACAACCTTAATAATACGTTATACTACTGCCAGGATGACCTTATCCTGACAGTCTGATGTAGAGAATTCAGTATATTTGAAAACCCTAAATTTTATTATGAAATTATCCGGATACGGCAAATCATTTAAAGCATTATCAATATGCATTCTTTTGGCTGAAGTAACTATCGGTGCCCAGGCAAAAGAAACTACTGTACAGGTAAATGTACAGAATATTCAATCAGGTTATATTGGCAAAAGGGTAGAATTGCAGTACTATGCAAAACCTAAAATTACTATCACAAACATCAGTTACAAACCGGTGGACGTCTTTCCTGAAAATGCTCTCCCATCAACTGTTGCAGACTACGATGTTATATTGGGAATGGACCGCAAAAAGCCNNATCAGCTTTGAGTACAATGAAACCCATCAGCCTGCTACTGAGTTATCTACCCCACGCTCCGCAGCAAAGGGAACTGCTGGTGCAAATTCACCACTCGCTTCGGGCACGTGGCACAAGATTGCAGTTACACAAACCGGATTATACAAAATCGATCACAACTACCTGTCTTCTAAGCTGGGGGTATCAAATATCAGCTCTGCACGAATCCGGTTATTCGGGCATGGCGGCAATATGCTGCCTGAAAAGAACACCGGCACTGTAAAAGGGTTGACAGAAACTGCCATATGGGTATATGATGGAGGCGATGGCAGCTTTGACCCGGGAGACTATTTTGTATTCTATGCGCAGGGGGCTGTAAATTGGAATCCATCAGTTGACAATAAGCAGCTTATCCAGGAAAAGAATTTTTACGAGGACAAAGGCTATTATTTTCTGAATTTTGATGAACCGGCTGAAAAGCGGGTTCAAAACCAGGGACAGGTAGTGCCGGGCAACTTGTCAGTAAACTCATACTCAGCCGTAGCACTACATGAGCAGGACCTCTCAAACCCTCAAAAATTCGGAAAACTTTGGTGGGGCGAAGAGTTCAGCAGCGCACNNTAAGCAAAACTCCCATAGCTTCACTTTAGAACTGGGCTCAGTTTCAGACTCCGCAACCTTCGACGTACACGTGGTCAACACTTCTACTTCTGCGGGTCTTTTCAATATATTCCTGAACGGGCAATTGTTGGATAATGCAGATGTTTCTGCTACGAATAACTATGATTACGCACCGAAAGCTGCAGGCGATCTGGTATCAGTAAAAATGCCTTACAATGCAACATCTGCAACTATTCGTGTTGACTACAACACTACGGCTAACGATGGTTCCGGCTGGCTCGACTATATTCGCATCAATTACCGTAAACCACTGGCAATCAATGGTAATATGTTATTATTTTGCGACTTGCAGAGCGTAGGCAATGGCAATATTGTTACTTATAACATTAGCAATGCCAACGGCGCTACCCAGGTTTGGGATGTGACAGAACCTCAAAACCCCGTGTTGATGAATGGTGCATTGAACGGGAACACCTACAGTTTTTCTCAACAAGCTGATAAACTACACAGCTTTGCAGCTATGAACAACAGCAACCTGGACGCACCCGAGTATATCGGTACTATCGCCAATCAGAATCTTTATGGTTCAGGGCCTGTTGATTACATCATAGTTACATATCCTGAATTTAAACCTGCTGCTGAAAGGCTGGCTGATTTTCACAGGCAGCGTAGCGGCATGAAGGTAATGGTAGCCACAACATCGCAGGTCTACAACGAATTTTCTTCAGGCGGACAGGACATTTCAGCAATACGCGATCTGGCACGCATGTTTTATGAGCGCGCGGGCATGGACGAGAGTAAAATGCCTAAATACTTGCTGTTAATGGGAGATGCGTCTTACGACTATAAAAACAGGATAAGTGGCAACACCAATTTCGCGCCTACATTTGAAGCGAGGGAATCATTCCAATTTTTATCAACATACAGCAACGATGACTTTTTCGGCTTCCTGGACGAAGGAGAGGATATAGAGCGTTATGACATCGTCAATGCACTGGATATAGGAGTAGGCCGTATCCCTGCCAAATCATTGCAGGAAGCAAATAATGTAGTGAACAAAATCATTCACTACAAAAGCCCTGCTACATTAGGTGCATGGCGTCTTTCGGCCATGTACATTGCCGATGATAAAGATACTGCTGGCGATCACATGAAAGATGCTGAAGTAATGAACGATGTCGTTACTGAAAACAGCACCATACATAATGCGTCAAAAGTCTACCTGAATGCTATTCCGCTCATGTCTACACCTGGCGGGCGCCGTGCTCCCGATGCCAATAAGGTAATAAATGATGGCATATTCAAGGGCCTGTTCCTGCTGAACTACAGCGGGCACGGCAATACCAGCGTATTAGCTCATGAACGAATAGTAACAAAAGATGACTATAATAAATGGCGGAATATTGACAAACTGCCTTTTATGATTACCGCCACCTGCGATTTTGGCCAGTTCGATCAACCATCATTCGTATCATCGGGCGAAGAACTGATGCTTAAATATAATGGAGGGGTTATAGCTACACTCACTACCACTCACCTGGTTTATGCTTATGCCAATGAAATGCTGAACCGCGAATTCCTGGCTGCACAATNNGATGGAACACCTTTGGAGATGCCATGCGCATTGGCAAAAACAGTGCTTATGCAGGAGGGGTTGATGCCGGAGTTATTGAAAACTTCAGGAAATTCGCTCTGCTGGGAGACCCCGCGCTTGAGCCTAATTTTCCCGAGTTTTTCATAAACACCGAAGCAGTAAAAGACGGAGCAACTGGACTGTCAACCACTACAATCAGCGCATTGGGCGAATATAATATTGACGGCAAGGTCACTGATGTAAACGGCAACACGCTTGATTATTTTAATGGCACACTTTCTGTTACCATTTTTGACAAACCACGTAATGTAAAGACAATTAATGGTGAGGAAAGGACATTCAAGGTACAGAACAATACCATATATAAAGGTAAGGCTACAGTAACCAACGGGCATTTTTCCTTCTCCTTCATAGCTCCTAAAGATCTCAACTACGAGTTGGGCAACGGCGCTATCAGTTATTACGCAGACAATGGGCAAACTGATGCTGCAGGTAGGGACACGACAGTTACCATTGGCGGCTTTTCAGACAATCCAAATGTAGAGAATAATCCACCTGTTGTAAAAGCCTTTATAAAAGACAGCCTCTTTCGCAATGGCGGCCTCACCGGCTCCAACACAGCTATCTTCGCTATTCTGGAGGATGAAACAGGCATTAACGTATCCGGAAATTCTGTTGGGCACGACCTGGTAGCTATACTTGATGGGGATGTCTCCAAACCCTATATAATGAATGACTATTACGAAACCGCACCCAATACATACAAACGCGGGTACGTGTATTTTCCTGTTGAAGGGATACCCGATGGCAGGCATAGGTTCACTATCAAAGCATGGGATGTAAACAACAACTCGGGAGAAGGGCATGTTGACTTCGTGGTAGCCGACGGACAAGTGGTAGAAGTGCAGAACCTGATGAACTACCCCAACCCATTCAGGGATCAGACACATTTTGTTTTTGAACATAACCACCCTGATGTAAACCTGACGGCTGAAATAAATATATACAATGCCGCCGGGGTCTTTGTGCGCAAGCTTACTCAAGACTTCATAACCACAGGCAGTCGCAGCAACGAAATTACCTGGGACGGCACGGACAACAACGGTGCCAAACTACCATCAGGCGTGTACATTTACAGAATGATGATATCAACTGAAAATGGCATTGAAACCACTGCATACCAAAAACTAGTGATAGTGCGTTAATATATTGCCCGCAATCGTTAAATTGCGGCTCTTAACCTTGTTTTAAGGCTTGCTTTTTGCAGGCCTTATACTAAAAAGGATACCTTTGCAAAACTTGAAAGTAAATTATAACAGAATGGCAAAACGCTTTGCAGTAGTAGGATTAACCCTGGCAGCAGGATTAATAGCTACAGTTTCAACGGCCCAGACATCACAGGCCAATTTATCAGGTACGGTAAATACAGTATCACCCGCGGTACCGTTTTTAAGAATATCTCCCGATGCACGCTCAGGCGCAATGGGTGATGTGGGTATTGCAATTGACCCTGATGCCAATGCACAGTACTGGAACGTGGCTAAACTGCCCTTCGCATCTAAGAAATACGGTGTATCTGCTACATATACCCCTTGGCTGAAGGACCTGGTACCGGATATATTCCTGGCTTATCTCGCCGGTTATGCCAAGTTTGGCGAAAACGACAATCAGACTATCAGTGGTTCATTACGTTATTTTTCATTGGGCGAAATCAATTATACCGACATCAATGCTAATCCCATAGGCACAGGTAAACCTAACGAGTTTGCACTTGACCTGGGTTATTCGCGCAAGCTGTCTGAATACCTGTCTACAGGTATCAGCTTCAGGTATATCAACTCTGCAATAGCTTCTGGGCTGGGTGCCACACAACAGGGTATAGAGTACAAGCCTGGTAACGCTNNGCTTGTCGGCTACAACCCCAGGTATTGAATACCGTCCCGGTAATGCATTTGGCGCAGACATAGGCGTGTACTACCGCAAAAAGAATGACATCGACGAATTCCGCTCAGGCACAGTAGCGTTGGGTGCTGTATTGAGCAATGTGGGTTCTAAAATATCTTACACATCTACCCGTAAAGATTTCATACCCATCAACCTGGGCTTAGGTGGTGCATATACTTACCAGGCCGATGCATATAACGCTGTTACTTTCGCGCTGGACATCAACAAACTGTTGATACCTACGCCCATAGATACCAATACCGACCCCACTACAGGGCCTAACTATGTAATACCTGACAAAACAGTTGTATCAGGCATGTTGGGTTCTTTCGGCGACGCGCCGGGTGGTTTCAACGAAGAACTGAAGGAGTTCCAGATATCAGCAGGTGCTGAATACTGGTATCGCCAGCAGTTTGCCGTACGTGCAGGCTACTTCTGGGAGCATAAACTGAAAGGTGATCGTAAATACTTTACAGTTGGTGTAGGTGTACGTTACAATGTTTTCGGGCTGAACTTTGCTTACCTCGTGCCTTCAGGCAGCGGTATCAACAGAAACCCGCTTTCCAATACATTCCGTTTCTCGCTCCTGTTTGAATTTGACAAACTGGACAAGAAGCCCGAAACAGCAGCTCCATAAAAAGAATAATAATTCTATCACAGCCCTCCTGACATATAGTTCGGAGGGCTTTTTTATGGCATAGATATTGCGCTGTTGTAGAAAAACCTTGCATGAAAAATATACTTATCACAATCCTGCTGAGCGTACTTCTCATATCATGCTCAAAATATGCTGACCTTGGTGATACCTTTACAATAGTAGGCAATATGTACAGTGCAAAAGATTCAACCCCTGTTGCAAACACCGAATTAATATACTATCGTCACAGACCGTCAAGTGCAATAGCAGGCAAGGGCGACAGGCAATCGATTTCATTTACTACTGATGCGAATGGTTACTTCGTTATTAGCTCAAAACTCATTCGCGGTGGTGACCATGCCATTTGCCGGCCCGGCGACAGGCTGGGTTATATTGAAGAATGCCCGGGACAATTTGGTAACGCAGTGAAAGTAGATGGCAAATACACTGACTACGGCATCATCTATTTAAAAGAATAACTTACACCCACTCACTCAGCTCCAGCCAGCGCATCTCTTTTTCTTCCAGTGCAGTGGTTATTTCTATCATGCGCTTGTTTACCTGTTCCAGTTCTTCGTAGGGTATATTGCTGCTCATGCGTTCGGCCAGTTCCACTTTCTCTTGCTCCAATGCAGGAATATCTTTTTCCAACTTCTCAAACTCACGCTGCTCTTTGTAGGATAGTTTCTTTTTGTCTTTGGGCTTTTGTGTAGTCGCTTGTTCTGCTGCAGATGGCTGCTCATTATCTGCCCCCTGCTGTAGTTTACGCTCTTCAGCCTCTTTACGCTCCTGCTCCTTTTGCCAAATGCGGTATTGGGTATAGTTGCCGGGGAAATCGCGTATCATGCCATCACCTTCAAATACAAACATATGGTCCACCAGCCTGTCCATAAAGTACCTGTCGTGCGACACGATGAGCAGGCAGCCCTGGTAATTGTCTAAAAAGTTTTCCAATACAGCCAACGTGGGCAGGTCCAGATCGTTGGTAGGTTCATCAAGTATCAGGAAGTTGGGATTGCGGAACAGCACAGTCAATAGTTGCAGGCGCTTCTTCTCTCCCCCGCTCAACTTTGACAGGTAAGTATATTGCTGCTCAGCCGGAAAAAGGAAGAGTTCGAGAAACTGTGCAGCACTCAGTGTACCACCCTTAGCCAATGNNCGCATGTCTTCCTTTATCTCCAGCCCCTGCTGCGAGAAGTTGCCAAAGACCACCGTATCACCGATGTTCACCTTGCCACTATCTTGCAGCTCCTGCTGTTGCAGTATCTGCAGGAAGGTAGATTTGCCCGCACCATTCTTACCGATAATACCTGTCCGCTCCCCTTTCTTGAAGGTATAGTCAAAGCCTTTCATGATGACTTTATCACCATAGCTCTTGTAAACCTTCTTCATCTCTACCACCTTGCCCCCCAGGCGGTTCATCTTCATCTCCAGCTCAAGCTGGTTGTCCTCTATGCGTTTCTTGGCCTGCTTTTCTACTTCATAAAAACTATCAATCCTGCTCTGTGCTTTTGTACTACGGGCCTTGGGCTGTTTGCGCATCCACTCCAGCTCTTTGCGATAAGTATTTTTAGCTTTATCTATGTTTGCTTGGTGGTTCTCTAAGCGTGCAGCTTT
>DINJ01000008.1:15610-15896 GCA_002423665.1 Bacteroidetes bacterium UBA5543
CGCTTCGCCTAGTTTTACCGGGTCCTTATCAGCCTGTTCCATGATACCCTCATACTCACGCAGTGCTTCCGCAACGGGGTGCTTATAGTGGAATATATTATCCAGTACGGACAGGTGCTCTTCAAACTGCGGTTCCTGCTCAAATAGGGCGACTGTCACATCTTTGTGTATCCACAGCTTGCCGCTATCCTGCACGTCCTTGCCCGATAGTATCTTCAGCAGTGTAGATTTACCACTGCCATTCCTGGCTACCAGGGCTATCTTATACCCCTCGCTTATGTGAAAA
>DINJ01000031.1:0-222 GCA_002423665.1 Bacteroidetes bacterium UBA5543
AAGGAAATAAGGGATATGCAAAACAACCCGCTGGAGACCAAAGACAATGCCGGCACGGTAGTGTACACCACTACCTTCAGCAACTGTGTGAAGAGATGAAGACAATCTTAGCAATAATACTGGCAACCATACTACTGACCGCCTGCGGCAAAGACAAAAAAAGCTGCTGGGGCTGCGTGCTGATATTCAGCGACGGGTATGTAGCATCGTACCGCGACAGTA
>DINJ01000031.1:320-666 GCA_002423665.1 Bacteroidetes bacterium UBA5543
TGACGTTTGTTTGCAGCAAAAGTAAATTCGTCGTCCCAAAAACACTGGAGCCAATTCGGAGTATCGTCAACATAGACGGTATCTCCTGATGAATCGACTACACCATATACCCCTCCATCGCGTACCCATGTGCCAATCAGCATATTATCACCGGTGGTATCTTCTATTACATTTGACACTTCTGTCTTGGTAGTAGGTGGTTGTTCGGTTTTTTGGCAAGCTAATACCAACAGCAGGCAGGAAATGATTATATAGGTAGGTCTCATAATCGGGCAAAGATAGATTGTTATTGGTAAAATTGAACTTTGTCATTTAGCGCAACAAAACAGGGTGTTTTTCCCGGTTG
>DINJ01000031.1:771-8420 GCA_002423665.1 Bacteroidetes bacterium UBA5543
GGGTGTTTTTCCCGGTTGCGGGGGTAAGGGGATTGGTGTAAATTGGAGAGATGTTGGCCAAAATAGTTGATCTTGAATGTCATGATTCCCTTGAGGGAATAGTAACCTTTCGTGCCACGTCAGGCAATGATTACCAAGCCTATTTTTGGGGTTATAACTTTGTCAAACATGAAATAGCTAACCTTAACTTCTCACCTGTATTAATGAACCCTGACTGGGATAAAACTTTCACTGTCAACAAGGATAAGGAAAAGAAGCTCATCCCCTCTGAAAAAAGAGCATCCTACCAGGGCTACGGCGAAATAAAGAGCATAAATCCGATAATTGCTGACTTTGGTGATTTAGAATTAAACCTGGGAGATTGGAGTAACGACATAAAGTTGATTGGACAGTTTATCTATTGTGATATTGATAGGTTGGAACTTGCTTTACCCTAAACAGGGTGTTTTTCCCGGTTGCGGGGATAAGGGGATTGGTGTGAAATTGACAAATAGATGATAAAACATTTTATAACTTGTAGTCAATAAAATTAATTCCTATGAATCGTATTTGGATTGCAGTACTGTTACTAACATTTACCGTTCACAGAAGTTATGCCCAAAAAATGGACTTTATGGACACGTCCAACAAATGGCGGGTAAGTAATCTATCCGTAATCCCCAACTACACCAAAGTCACCTACTGGAATTACAGATACCTTAACTATACTCAAACTGTAAAAGGTATTGAATACAGGATTATTACAGGAGGGTATGACACTATTTTTGTCCGTAAAGATTCTATAACGGGAGTCATTTATGCAATGACACCTGCATACCCACAAAACGACTCTATGGACCGCCTGCTTTATGACTTCAAGATGAACAAGGGTGATACATATACACACTATATACGTACCTATGACAACATCAACAAACAATTTGTTTTTGACACTACACGTTATAAGGTACTGGAAACGGATTCAGTATTAATAAACGGCGTTTCGCATCGGATACAGTATATTTCGTCTGCCGGCACTATATTCAAGTATCGGTATGTCTTCACAGTCATTGAAGGAATAGGCTCTATATCCGGAATGATGTGGCCATTACATTACAGCCATCCATGGTATATTAATGAGACGACCGATTGCTTCTATAACAGCAACGGCACGCCAATTCCGGCTCTTCCTGTTATCGCAAAAAGTTTCCATACTGACACCACATCGAGCTATTATGCGTTGGACACATTTGACAATAGCTGCCCTCCTAAACTTGCCATACCACAAACAAAAAGTGACGATAATCGAGTAACTATTTATCCTCAACCAGCAAAAAATCATGTTGTTATAGATTTGGGAACAATAATTACTGACGGTAGTATCTATATCACAAATATTCAGGGACAGGTGGTTTTGATGAATACAATAACAAACAGGCAACAGATACGCCTGCAGCTTGACCACCCACAGGGTATCTACATTTACAAAATTACTGACCTCCAACGAGGTACACAATATTCTGGTAAAATACTCATTGAGTAGTTTAGTTTAATTCCTTTCAATTCCTTCCTTCAGCAAGTTTTTCACCTCCCCCACACTCGCCCTCATCAGCCAGTTGGTGCCTTTTTGTTGCAGTAGTTCGTCTATCAGCAGGGGCAGGCGGCGCCNNCGGCCTGGGTAATGGCCCCGGTGCCGTGCAGGGTGGCTATTTCTTCGGTGCTTAACACGCTCAGCTCGTCCAGTTCGGTAATGAGTTGGGCTTTCTTTTTCATCAGTTCGTCGCCGCTGTATTGTTTGTCTACAAAGTCCATAGCCATGCGGCGGCGTATAAATACAGGCATACCCGCTTTAGTGCCCTCGCTATATTCGGCCAGCAGGTCGGCGCCAGTCTTTATGCGGAACTGTGTAGGCTTAATGATGCGGAAAGCGTTAGCGGCAGGTTCAGCATTGCGGTAGGCGATAATGTCGCGCAGGGTGTCGTATATCACCTTGTCAAACATATCATTGCTGATGGTATTGATGAACTTGTACAGGCGCTCCTGGTCTATGGCTTTGGCTACACCGCTCTGCGCTTCGTCTGTCCTGTGCAGGTGCAGGGCCTCTATTACCAGTTGCATCACCTGGCGGCATACGCTGCGGTGGTGTATGTTGATGTTCACATCGGGGTTTACGATTTGTATGGGCGTGCCGTTCTTCATTTCCTCGTGGGGAATGATCATACGCTGGCCGGGGTTGCGGCTCACTTGTCCATTACCACCACATGCTGGGCATTGCGCCAGCTCTACACCTGTAGGACAGCTTTCACAGTTGCGCTGCACATGGCCATGTCCCTGGCAATCGGGGCAGTCGGTGCTCGCCTCTACTATATACGGGTGCGATGCTTCTTTATCTACCAACTGCGCCGCGCTGTAGCTGCTGACAAAATCATCCGCAGCAGCCTTTGCTTTGCTGAAGTAGCTGTCGTAATATCCCTGCGTGTTCCACTCACCGCCGGCAACCGTCATCGGCAGCCTGCCCAGCATATGCGCATAGTAGCCGCCGCTGTCTTCTTTGGCCAGGTAATATTTTTTGCTCTGTGTGTCATAAGCAAAACGCCAGACGGTATAACCATTTACCCACCATGCATAACCACTATGTTTGAAGATGATATCAGACTTACTGCGCCATAACATATCCTTGGTATTCACAAACCATATATCCACTTCCAGTTTATCATCGCCCTGCTCGTAAAACGGTTTTGCAGGCATACGCAGGAACCCACCATTGGGGTCTTCCACCAGATTGCGGAAGCCGATACTGGCAAAGTAACNNTCATTCGCCCTGTAGCCGCATCGCGAAAGCGGGGGCATGCACCCGTAGTGTGCAGGCTGATGCCGTAATACACATCGCGCCAGCGTTGCAAGCTCTCGGTCATTGCGGCTGGCATTTTTACATCTTTGTTCAGCAGGGCTATTACTTGTTTTATGTTCATGATCTTAGATATTAGTAGTTAGGTGTTAGGGATTAGTTGAAAATAACAGCGGGGCGGGTTTTGGTGATATTGTTTTGTAGCGTTTTGTTTATGCATTTGCACATTCCTCACCGCCAGGCTGTTATTTAGTTTTCATGTCACCTATCCGCCTTAGGCGGAAGGCAGGGAGGGTTTATATCAACCCGTTGCANNCGCCGAGGTAAAACAGGGCGTCGCCTGTGGTCAGTTCGGGCTTGTTGAAATCGAGCGGGTCGCCTTTGAACTCCAACTGGCCTTTTTTGATTTCCAGTATATAAGAGCTGCCGCCACTGCCCTGCCTTTCGTAAGACAGGAATACATCGAGGCTGGCTTCCATTGGTTTGCCGTTCTCGTCTTTGAGCACTACCACCGTGCCATCGCAAAACACAAACATGTAGCGCATCATGGCGCGTTTGGTTTTCTTGTCTTTCCAGAAATCGTAATCGAAAAACAGGTTAGCTGCTTCAGCGGGTGGCCCAACTACTGCAGGTGTTTCTATCGCAATCCTGTCCTGGAAGGTGATGATGCGGCTGGTGGCCACACGCTCACTGGGGCGGCAGTCGGCTATCTGCAGTTCTTCAAAGCTCGGGTCTTGCACCTCAATGTTCGCCAGCGGGCTGCTGAAGGTTAGTGTATTGGCTGTAGCCAGCCCCTCGAGGCCCACACAGGTAAAAGGTACGGGCAGGTCAACACTGCATGGAAAGAAACCGATACGGTCAATATTTCTTTTGCGCACTTTCAGGTCGCAGCCACCGGGCTCGTTGACGGTGACAGTAATGTTGGCGCAGTCTGCGGGACAAAATGCCATGGTATAAAATTTAGTTCCGACCCCATCCCCTAAAGGGGTCAAAATGATTATTAAATGCAGGTATTAGGGTAATACCATTTATCCTATCCCTCCCATTTCCCCTTTAGGGGTTGGGGGTGAATTTTTAAGCGCAGGACCCGCTTGCAGGCAGGAAAGATTTTTATGGTGTCGCGTTAAAACACATGGTACGGCAGAAGGTGACTTTTATTGGCCAACCGTTGTTGCACACATCTATCACGCTTACATAATATTCAGTACACTCCTCCAACTCGTAAAAGAGCGGATTGATTTTTCGTTTGATAGAAGTAGTTCTGGGCGAGATTGGTATCACACCGTTGAAACTGTCGCCACCCGGCAATCCGCGGTGCCACTGGTTGTACACCAGTTTCAGGTTGGTGGTGGCGGGGTTTGATTGTGTGAAGCTGATATTCATATAATACTCACACTTTCCATTGCCCAGCGGCACTTCCGAGAATGTAACCGTAACACCTGTGAATGATACACATGGCGGGTCGGCAAACGCCTGCACGTCATTGACGTGACAGTCTTTGCTACGGCCATTGCACAGCATAGCACGCACATATAATACCGCACCTATGTTCTGGCAGGGTATCTTGATGATGCCGCTTACGGGTAGATTGGTGTAAGTGAATTTGCTCGATGTACCGTTTTGTAAATACTCCACCTCCCAGCCACATGCGGGGTCTGTATGCCCCGGTGGCAACGTGTATGTTATTTCTATATGGTACAGGCTACCTGTTTTCTTCATCTCCGATGCGAAACTGATACATTCATAATCGCTGATTAAAGTATAGGTGCGGTACACAGGCGGGCAATGAGTTTCGTCCGCATTCACCAGTATGAATTCAAATTCATAATCGCCGGGCGTCAAGCCAGTAACGGTGAAAGGTGCATTAGTACGATTGGTATAGCTACCCCAGGCGCCGGATGGCAACTGCCTGTGCCGCTCTTTGAAATATTGTCCTGCTGTGAGCGTGGGGGCAGGTATGGTAATAGTCAGGTCTGCCATAGTATTAAGGGTTTGGTGTGGTGTTCAATGTAGCGTAAGCACTATCAGCATGATAAAGCGCTGTAGCCTTTACGCGATAGTAATAAGTTTGCCCGTTGTTGAGCTCCGTATCAAGTATCGCCGTACTGCTGCCGATATATACAATTTCAGCATTCACTGTAAAGGCTGCGTCATCTGCACGTTCCAGTGTATAGGACGTTGCCCCTGTTGCTTCGTCCCAGTCCAGCGCTGCTTCAGTATCGCCCGGGGTGGCAATGAAGTTGGCAGGTGCTTCCAGGATGGTGGTATTCACAGACAACTCCAGCGGTGCACTGACAATGCCATCGCAGCATTGGCGGGTGATGCGGATATTGTACAATGTATCATCCAGCAGGTTGTTCAATTCTATTGGCGGAATATATGCGGGCTGTGTAGTCCAGATAGTTTCGCCCTCTGTTTTGTAAGACACGGTATAGCTGGTGCTGCATACGTTGTTATGGTCGGTAATGGGGATGGTGATTTTTCTTGCCATGGTTTTAGATATTATATGTTATGTTATTCAATTCAATTGTTACGTTGGTATCTGTGGCTGCTGTGGATAGTCCGTAGTAAGTAATACTGCCGCTATTGTCTATTGTTATACTTGCATCATCGGGCATTGAGCTGTTACTACTGTTCAGTACTACTATTGTAGCGGGGCGTGNNAACGTTTCTTCTTCGTCCTCTACCCAATCCGCATAACCAACAATTGCGACTGAACCTGTTTCTGTTACAGCAAACACACCCTGTACAGGTATAGCTCAAACAGGCTCTTCCACTGCCCATATACCTTGCACGGGAACAATGCATACTTGCGGCAGGTATGCGCATAGATCATTGATACCTGTAACAACAACGCCATGCACTTTATTGGCGGAGGCGGGTGCGTCAAAGTAAATATGCGTGTCTATATCAGCTGTAGAAGTAACGCTCAGCACTTTGTAGGCTGTGCATTCCATCTCTTCTGTGTCCACATCATTCACATCAGTAGTGCCTGTTCGTGTCCGGAAATAATCCAACAAACCATCATAGTCATATGCAATGAGCTGTTTGTTGCTGTTGTAAAATCCGTTGCCCATATAGCCTAATGGTATCGCGAATATTATATTGCTGCCATCAAAGTTTGTACTGCTGGTACAATCCGGGGTGCAGCCAAACACCTGGCGTTGTGTGCAGTCTTCCAGCTTCACCTCCAGTTTAAAGAGCTCAAAACATTTGCTTACCTGCTTAAAAGCGGCACCACCTGTAAACTGATACTCACGTACGCCTGAGAAATCGTCCACCCATATACGGTTGGCATGCAATTGCCCTTCTATTTCGTACATCTTCCACGGCGGCATGTATNNGATACTCCCGCAAGTGTTACTTCATTCCCGAAAACTTCCACGAGCGGGTCGGTAATATCACCACCTTCAATTACTAACGGCGAAAAACCTGTTTGTTCAAAAGTGATGTTACGGGCTACATCGCAGCAGTTGTTCTGGCAATAACGCTCGGTATATTTATTGAACACCACTACCCCGTTACTCTGCGTCACCTCCGCACGCAGCACATAACACTCATGCGCGCACATGGCGGGGCTGAAGGACTTTAGTCTCGCATTGAAAAAGTGCGTACCCGGGCCGGGTATCTTACCAAAGTAATAGTCGAAATATGATGTTGCGTCTTCATACTGTGTAACGCCATCAGCACTGTACACGTATATCTTCAAAGTATAACTGCCATTACCATTGTGGATATGGCCTTGTAGAAACATGTCTGTAGGATATGCAATCGCTTCACAGTAACAGGGCACATCCTTAGGTTGATGATAGTATTGCAGGTCGGTTATTTTGTCGAACCAAATCATAGTGATGAATTATTAGGATTTTGAAATTTGTGTTATACAATTCCTTTTAGTTGTACATAAGGGCCAATGCTGTCGGTTACATCGTAGCTTATTTCCACTTCAGTTATCCGCCCTTCGTTAATGTAGTTGAGCGGGAGTTGTATTTTCTGTCCCAGGATTATTCCGGCAGCGTCATTAAATGGTTTCACCCTGTCAAGTATATCATCACATAATTCAAGCCTGGCGGTGAAGCGTAAATGTCGTTTGGGGTTTTCATTCGGGTCATCTATCCAGTGAAACCAATCCCAGAGTGTGTCGCGATAACCGGGCTCGAAGTACATAGGGTAGTTGACAAGTTGTGCTGCCTGCAATGTCACCAAACTCCCGAATAGTCCCCGTACTTCATATGCTCCTCGCGGCTGTGGTGGAGGCACCAGCTTCCGCCCCGACACTTTTGTTTGTGGCTCATGCACATGCTCCCATAGCATGGAATGAGGATTGTATTTCACATTGGGTACCGGTGTAGGCCTGCCCAGGCTTACTGATGCATGATAGGGNNAACACATTTAGCATTTGCATAACTCTGCCCGTCCCATATCAATATCTTGGGCATTGCAGCTGTTTCTTGTTTCAGCAGCAAGGCGTAGTTGGCATAATCCCTGAAGAAACCATTGACTGTGGCAAACAAGGGAGTGGTCCATACGGAGCCTGTAATCAGCGTTGTGTTTATCACCTGCTGCATAGCGTCAAACAGATAGTCTGTACTCGCACCATCCAACCTGAACTTGGTAGCACCAAACTGGGCAGTCTTGTCCAGTACACCGTCCAGCATAGGGTTAACATCAATACTACCGAATGATGCGTAGCCATTCATCTGGTTGCAGGCATTGTTACCGCATACATCAGCTGGGTCTATAGAATATATACCCTGTGCATAAACGGGAGTCTTAGTCTCATCCCATTCGTAACAGATACCCTGTAAGAGCCTGTGCTTGC
>DINJ01000031.1:8550-8801 GCA_002423665.1 Bacteroidetes bacterium UBA5543
AAGGGGTGCCGGATGTTCACGGCCACACCCTCCACTCTCCAAAAAGAAATTACCGAATATCTCTTTTATATCCTTGTAATCTATATAATTCAGCTTGTCCTTATCCAGTTTTTTCTTTCCCAGTATACCGAGTATCAGGTTGACAATCGGATATATAATATTTTTAAGGGTAAATACAATAGAATTGACTATCGGTGCTATCACCAACATCAATGGTCCCAACACGCTCATCAGTTGTGTCATCGTCCACC
>DINJ01000080.1:0-253 GCA_002423665.1 Bacteroidetes bacterium UBA5543
TAGCAATGGGCAGCGATGAAGAGCACTGAAAATAAGAGTAATATCCTGCGCATATATAGTGGTAACAAGCAATAATGCCTGCTTGTTTAAAGTTAACTGGTTTTTGCCTAACCCTTTACAGGGGATAGATATTCGGGCATTTATAAGTAATTTGGGCGCTCATTATTGCATAATTCATGAATATATTCAAGCAGGCTGCGCTACTGGTGGCAGCAACGGTTATCACATCGCAGGCCATCGGGCAGAAGAAACC
>DINJ01000080.1:430-3581 GCA_002423665.1 Bacteroidetes bacterium UBA5543
GACCAACGATAACAACGAGCACATCATCAACGGGCAGTCAGTACACAGGAATGAGTTTGGCATCAGTGGAGGGATATTCATGTCGCCGCAGGGCAACTACCTGGCTTACTACCGCATGGATGAAACTATGGTGGCAGATTACCCCATAGCCGACTGGATGGGCACACCTGCAAAGTCTAAGAATATAAAATACCCCATGGCGGGCGGCACATCGCACCAGGTAAAGTTGCATGTGTACAACCCCACAACGGGCAATACAACAGTAATAAACACGGAGGGCGACCCTGAGCAATACCTGACTTGTGTAACATGGGGTCCGGACGAACAATATATATACATAGCCGTGCTGAACCGTGAGCAGGACCATATGTGGCTGANNAGAAACCAGCGATAAATATGTAGAACCGCTGCATGCGCTGAAGTTCCTGCCAGGGCAGCCCGATAAGTTTGTATGGATGAGCCAACGCGATGGTTATATGCACCTGTACCTGTACAATGTGGATGGTAAACTGCTGAAGCAACTGACCAAAGGCAACTGGATAGTGAATGACATTATTGGTGAAAATGAATCGTCCAAAGAATTCATCATCACGGCATCTAAAGAAAGTCCGCTGGAAGAACATATATATGCGGTGAACTACAACACAGGCAAATTGCGCCGCATAGATACGGAAGCGGGCTGGCACAGCGTCACTGTAAATGACAACGGCAGGTATGTACTGGACGTGTACAGCAGCGCCAATGTAGCTAAACAAACCACGGTAAAAAGCACGGACGGTAGTTACAATCAATTATTGAAAGATGCCGGCAATCCGTTGGCTGAATATGACCGAGCCGAAGTACGTAATGTAGAACTGAAAGCTGACGATGGCACACCGCTGTATGGCAGGCTGATACTGCCCTCCAACTTTGATGCGAACAGGAAATATCCTGTAATAGTGTACCTCTATAATGGGCCGCATGTGCAGTTGGTGCGCAATGCCTTTCCTTCCAGCCGCAACCTGTGGTACGAGTACCTTACACAGCATGGCTATGTGGTCTTTACCATGGACGGACGCGGCAGCAGCAATCGCGGGCTGGCTTTCGAGCAGGCTACCTTTGGTAAACTGGGTACTGTAGAAATGAACGACCAGTTGAAAGGAGTGGACTACCTGAAATCATTATCATTTGTAGATGCAGGCCGTATGGGCGTGCATGGTTGGAGCTATGGCGGATTTATGACCACATCGCTGATGCTGCGTCACCCGGGTGTGTTTAAAGTGGGTGTAGCAGGCGGACCTGTAATTGACTGGATGATGTATGAAATCATGTACACTGAACGTTATATGGACTCGCCTAAGAAGAACAAAGCGGGGTATGATAACAACAACCTGCTGAATTATGTAAAGAACCTGGATGGCAAACTGATGGTAATACATGGCACGGACGATGACGTAGTGGTATGGCAACACTCGCTGAACCTCATCAAAAAATCAGTGGACGAAGGTGTTCAGATAGACTACTTTGTATATCCCGGCCACCCACACAACGTGCGCGGCAAAGACCGTGTACACCTGATGCAGAAGATAACCGACTATTTTGATTTGTATTTGAAATAATACCCCAACCCCTGAAGGGGCTNNTTGTGTCGCCCGACCAACAGCCCGGCATAATACATATGCCATTAAGATGAGCGCAGCGACGTCCCTACAACTCAATTGCTGTTTTTTTATTATATTGTAATCGGGCTAATGTCATAACGTTTAATATTTATCCGGAAATCACGAAAGGTGAATTTTAACTGGTACGTTCCTAAGAAGTTGCATGGTATATCTCCTATGATTTGGGAGCAAAATGCTGATAGCCCGCATAACTGGAAGATGCTGCCCGACNNGCGAAACTTATACCAGTAAATCGTATAATCCTACTGAAAACTTTTGCTTCCTGTCCGGCCTTCATACCAAACCTATCAATGTATCATTCTCTCAAGTGAATGTAATAGGTGTGAGGTTGCATGCCATTGCTATCAAATTGATTTTTGGTTTTCCGTGCAGCGAAGTAGTTGACTGGTCCATTAACGGGGAGAACATTCTTTCCCAAAAATTAGGAATGATAGAAAACAGGTTGCAACAACTGCCCGATTTTATATCACGTGCATATTGGTTGGAGGACTTTATTCTGTCTAAAGTTAAGGACAACCAGGACTTCAATACAGCACTGAAAATAGCGACACTCCTGGATACGATGACCATGCAAGGACAATTGGTGGATATCTATAGTTACATGGGTTATTCACGCATGCATACGCACCGCATTTTCAAAAACTGGTTTGGCCTCCCCCCGGCACAGGCTATTTCGCTCAAGAGGTTTGTGCATACACTGGACCGAATACATATGGCAGATACATCGCTGACACAGATTGGATACAAAAACGGCTACTACGACCAGGCGCATTTTATTCATTCCTTCAAAGAGTATGCTGATATGACACCAGGCAAATACCTGAAAAGCATGACCGATATAGTAGGGCAGCTACCATTTTAGTTTCACGGCTGTCAAACGGCTATGTTACAATCATACAATTTTCAGATTTTCAGACAATCTAATTTTAGAACGTAATAAAACGCTACAATAAATGGAAAAGATAGACAGCCTTATATTCAAAGCACGCATTTACGCACATTTTATAGGCCCGGCTCTATTCATGGTTGCTATTGCTATGTACCTTTCCGGTATTGGCCTCAACTCCGATGGCTTTTCAAGTTATGTGGAGGGTGTATTTGGCGTATATGCCATGATGTTTTTTGTAATGATACACACCGCTTCAGCAAGGGTTATCGGCTTGGAGCGGCCAAAGTTTGGTTTGTTTCTTTATCTGTTCGGCATCATGGCTGCCTGCGGTGGCGTTTTTGCAACAGGGTACAGAGTGGTCATCGGCTCNNGTATAGCCAGGCTGAGGCAAAACACATTCAGGGCGTTTGTAGGGCCTGTGCTGATAGTTGGCGGTATATGCTTTCTGCTGGCGCAGGGTACAGAGTCTTATTGGGGGCTGCACTATCTCTATCCCATTTCCGGTTTCTGCTGGTTAATAGCTTACGGCTCAATGGGGCTCAGTTATTTGAAGAATCGTTGATTAATATCCCAAACATGCCGCTGTTGTGTCGCCCGACCA
>DINJ01000080.1:3661-3939 GCA_002423665.1 Bacteroidetes bacterium UBA5543
CGCGTTGTTTTAGCAGATAACTGTGCCTATTAAGTCATCCGGTCTCATGACCGGCATTCAGGGTGTGGAAGCCCAAAACTATTGAGCAGGTTATATATATGCACCCCATTACTTAAAATTGTCAATTTGAAGTTTTATGTGTATATTTGTTGTAGTAAATGTGAGTGCATTTATGTAAATCCCGCTAATGCGGGATTATTGAAAAGAAAATACCAAAACCATGCAGCCACCACTAAGCATAAAAACGATACTCCCTACAAACGCCCGGCACATAGCCG
>DINJ01000080.1:4057-4428 GCA_002423665.1 Bacteroidetes bacterium UBA5543
AAAAGGTATTTACCCTGCCCGCGGAGGCCAAACCCGCTAAACTGCGCAAGATATATACAGAATTTACTGAGGAAGATGCGCAGCAGATAAAATCTACAGAGCGAATAACCAACCACGATGTAAAAGCCGTGGAGTACTTCCTGAAAGAGAAGCTGAAAGCCCTGGGTGCAGGCGATGTGGTGGAGTGGGTGCATTTTGGCCTCACTTCGCAGGATATTAATAATACTGCCATCCCCCTTAGCTGGAAAGAGGCTATAGAACAGGAGTACCTGCCCATGTTGCAGAATGTGATACTCTCGCTGAAAAAGATGGCCAAAGAATGGACGGGCATACCCCTGCTGGCACGTACACATGGCCAGCCTGCATCGCCT
>DINJ01000080.1:4511-18621 GCA_002423665.1 Bacteroidetes bacterium UBA5543
CAGTAGCGCCATGCCGCATAAGGTGAACCCCATAGACTTTGAGAATGCGGAAGGTAACCTGGGCATAGCCAATGCACTGTACGAACACCTGAGCGCCAAGCTGCCCATCAGCCGCCTGGAGCGCGACCTGACGGACAGCACCGTGCTGAGGAATATAGGCGTGCCCATGTCGCACAGCTATCTTGCCCTGCGCAGCCTTGAGAAAGGGCTGGGCAAATTATTGCTGAATAAAGATAAACTGAAACAAGATCTGGATAACAACTGGGCGGTAGTGGCAGAAGCGATACAAACCATCCTCCGCCGCGAAAACTACCCGCAGCCCTACGAGGCACTGAAAGAACTGACACGTGGCAAGGCCAGCATTACCAAAGAGGATATACATCATTTCATCGGTACACTGAAAGTATCGGCAGCGGTGAAGAAAGAACTGAAGGCTATTACACCGCATAACTATACGGGGGTGTTTTAATAGTATTGAAGCCACTACCTGAAATATTGCTGGCAGGCCTCGAGCAGGTGAAAGGTTTCGATAAAGAAACCTTTACAAAAGCGCATGNNGCGTACTACGTACAGGAGGCATCGAGTATGTTTCTCAGCCAAGTGATACAGCAACTGATACCGGAAAGGAATAATCTGCGTGTATTAGACCTCTGCGCTGCTCCTGGGGGCAAGAGTACATTGATAGCATCACTACTTGGACGAGACAGCCTGCTTGTTAGCAACGAGGTGATACGCTCAAGGGCTTCCATACTGGAGGAGAATATCACCCGCTGGGGGCATATGAATACCTGGGTGACGAGTAATGACCCCAAAGACTTAGGCAAGCTGAAAGGCTATTTTGATGTAATAGTAGTAGGNNCCTTGCAGTGGTTCAGGACTGTTCAGGAAAGATGAAAGAGCACTGGATGAATGGAGTGAAGCTAATGTACAACTCTGCGCACAGCGCCAGCAACGTATATTGGCCGATGTATGGCCTGCCCTCAAAGAAGATGGTATACTCATATATGCAACCTGCTCCTATTCACAACAGGAAGATGAAGATATACTTGACTGGCTGGGTGATGATTTTGAAGTTAAGCCATTAAAGGTTGAGCTGAATAAAGAGTGGGGCGTTACTGAAACACTGTCACCAAAACATAGTTACAGTGGCTATCGCTTTTTCCCGAATCGTTTAAAAGGCGAAGGTTTTTTTATCGCTGCTGTTCAAAAGAAAGAGGAGCAGGATGTTCTGAAGCCTGTACGCTTTAAGTCGGCGCATGATAGCAAGGCCCACACGCAATGCAGATATTTATTAAAGCATGAAAACTGGCTATGCCTGTCGGATAAAGAGGGGTACATAGCTATTAACAATAAGCATGAAGCGGATGGGCATATATTGAAACAGTTTGTTTACCTGCGCAAAATTGGCTTGCAATTAGGAAGCCCGGTAAAGAATGACTGGCTGCCGGCGCATGATGTAGCGTTAAGCATTGATAAAAACATTGACCTGCATGCGGTAGAGGTGAATAAAGAGCAGGCGTTAAAGTTTCTTAAAAAAGAAGACATAGGTATCGATGGCCTTGAAAAAGGTTGGTATCTTGTAACCTATGCAGGGATGGGCCTGGGCTGGATAAAAGCCTTGGGCAACAGGGTGAATAATTATCTCCCTAAAAACTGGAGGATAAGAATGGAGATAACAGATACAGATTGGGCATAATTATTGTATTTTCACCCATAGCCGTTTTCGGTATTTATGTTAAGACTATCATTGCTCATATCTTTTTTTCTAAATGCACTTGTGCTGAGTGCACAGATATCGGTTAGTGCAGAGAATCCCGGTGTTGACACGTTGGAAGTAGTATTTCATAATGATAAATGGGCAATAGTGCATAGCGTTGAAGCCGGCGATAATGTGTTTAAGTTGTCGCGCAAATATCATGTGCCACCTGCGTTGTTGGCTGATGAGAATAATATAAATTTTCAAACTGCTCTTAATCCGGGCCAGCTGTTATTCATACCATATGGCGCTTACAACCAGGCAAAGGAAGCGGGCGCGAATCGCTTTGATGTACGGCCGCTGCGTTACCAGGTTAGGAAGTATGATAATCTTTTTAGGTTAGCACATCTTGCAGGCGTACAGCAGAGGGTGATGCAGAGGTGGAACGGTATGTCCGACAATTATATTGAAGAGGGTAGGGTTTTGTTTGTAGGCTGGGTATTGTACGATATGAGTAATGCGGCACTTGCTGATACTGTAGAGGTAAACAGCAAGTCATCAACACTGAAAAATGACAGGAAGAGAACCGTAACGAAAAAAGATGGTGTAGAAGAAACCGTAATAATAGTCCGGAAAAGCTATCTGGACACATTGCCTGAGGCAGAACGCAACTACCTTTCCCAAACGAATAATGAACAGGTAGTGATGGAGGAAAAAGGGACAGCAGTTTTTTTTGAAAATAAAGGCAAACTCGCATCTTCCAAAGTGATATATGCGCTGCACAATACGGCGAAGCGCGGCACTATCATAAAGGTGTATAATCCGGGTACTGATAAGACAGTATTTGTAAAAGTATTGGGACCAATACCTGACACAAAAATGTATCACAATGCTGTGATAGGTATTGGCAGCAGTGCAAAAGAATTGCTGATGGTGCCTGAAGAGAAAACATGGTGTGAGTTGAAATATGCGCCCCCTCAATAAACTTCTTGTACAGATTGTCTAATTTTATTCACTGAATGAAAGTTTTAATCATCAGGTTTTCGTCTATAGGCGATATTGTACTAACCAGCCCAGTTATACGTTGCATCAAGCAGCAATTNNCTGTTGTTGCACAGAATCCATACATCGATAAGTGCTACTTTTTGGAGGATGGCTTGGATAGGGTGATCAGCGAATTGAAAAGAGAGAAATATGACTACATAATAGACTTGCACCACAATATTCGTACTCTGCGGGTTAAAAAGGCCTTGAAATGTATTTCTTACACCTTCCCCAAGCTCAATTTCCCCAAATGGGTATTAGTCAACTTTAAGAAAAATATTCTTCCCGATAAAAGTATAGTGGAGCGTTATTTTGAAGCTGCCAGGCCATTAGGGGTAAAAAACGATGGGCAGGGCTTGGATTACTTTATAGGGGAACAGGATGAAATAACCAATCGTGACATACCAATGAGTCATTGGGCAGGGTATGTAGCCTGCGTAATAGGTGGCTCTTATGCAACAAAAAAATACCCTGTTGAAAAATGGAAGGAATTATGCAGTATGATTGGCTACCCTATAATACTGTTGGGAGGGCCCGAAGACAAGCAAGAGGGCGATAGTATAAAGGAAATAGATAATGTAAGGGTGTACAACGCTTGTGGAAAGTTTAATTTAAACGAATCGGCCTGCTTAGTTAAATATGCAAGAGTTGTAATAAGTAACGATACAGGTTTGATGCATGTCGCTGCGGCATTTAAAAAGCCGGTCGTGTCGTTATGGGGCAATACAGTGCCCGAATTAGGTATGTTTCCCTATTACGGGTTCAATAATCTTACAACTAATTCATATAATATATCATACATAGTTGAAAATAACAACATAAAATGTCGTCCATGCAGTAAGATTGGTTATGATAAGTGCCCCAAAGGGCACTTTAAGTGTATGAATGACCTTGAAAATATAAAAATCGTTAATGCGGTCAATAAATTTTGGGCGCCCTCCCAACCATAGACTTTGTTTATGTGTCTTTTTAACGTGGAGTGTGGATTTTTAATAATGGGAAAATCCGCCTTCAATTGATAAATTTGTTGTAAATTGACGGTCACATACTATTTTTTTAAAGATATATAATTTGTTATGAGAAAGGTTGTCTCATTTATTTTATTCGGTGCAGCATTATTTATTTCCGCGTTTTTGCCGGTTAAGGAGGCGAAAGCCTCGCATGCGGCGGGTGCGGAGTTGATATATGTGCATATATCAGATTCTACATATCAGTTCTTTTTTAAGTTTTACAGGGACTGTACTGGTATATCTGAACCGGCTTCAAAGACACTTTGTGCGTATAACACGTGTACTAACCAGTCATTTAACGTGACGATGAATAAATGGCAGGGTACATTGCCTCCTGATAATCGACCTAATGGATCGTCAGTGTCAGCTGGTTGTTCTCAATACTCGAACAAGTGCGACAACCTTTCATCATCTGTGCCAGGCTATCGCGAGTGGTGGTATATGTGTATTGCTACATTGCCTTTGAAGTGCAATTATTGGAAATTTGCCGTATGGGAAAATGCACGTAACAGCCAGAATAACATCCAGCCCGGCAATCTCTATGTGGAAACTATTTTCAATAGTAGCCAGACCTGGCAGAATTCATCGCCATATTATTCGGTAAAACCTATTCCGTACGTTTGTTTAAATCAACCATATACCTACAATAATGGTGCTATTGATGCCGATGGTGATTCATTATGGTCTCAAATGACACAACCCCTGGCGGGTAGTTCATGTTCAGGTACACCAACACCTGCTACAATTATTACATTAACACCGCCTATTAATTTTAATACAAACCCGCTGCAAACCAACAATACATTCGCATTGAACGGAGCAAACGGTCAGATGTCTTTCACCGCGACTCAACAGGGTGCATCAACACTTACATTGAGGACACGTGAGTTCAGGAAAATAAATAACGTTGTTCACGAGTTAGGATCTATCATGCGCGANNCTACTGATACTGCGGCAATATTAATAGCTGAAGATAACCTGATGACTGCTATACCCGGTGCAACAATGACGTACACCAATTCTAAAACAGACTCAATACGCGGATGCTTTAAGTGGACGCCAACTATCAATGATGTTGGCCCGCACAGCTTCCTGGTGATGATTAAGGACTCTACATGTAAACCTCCCGGTATCTTATTGCAGTATGCTAGAACGGTTGACCTGGAAATATGGGGCCCGGTAAAAGCTTCACCAGATACTAGCATCTGTTTGGGAGAACCTGCTTTCCTCGGTGTTACAGGAGGTGCAGCTTATCTATGGACAGTTTTGAGCGGGTCTAACCCGAGCCTTTCTAACCCGAACAGTGCTAACCCTGTAGCTACTCCGTCTATTACAACTACTTATTTAGTTACCTCTACTGTTAACCCTTACTGCCCAAGTTTCAATAAGGATACAGTTGTGATAACAGTATTAAAAGGGCCTGATATGGCCGGACAGAGTGATACTCTCACCTGCCCCAATCATGAAGTAGGGCTTGACCTGGGTATAGTAAAAACTCCCGGTGTAACATATACTGTAAAATGGACACCTGCAGGTGGCCTGAGCAGCGATACTGTTGACAACCCGAAAGTAAAAATCAAAACACAGCAAACATATACAGTGTCAGTTGGTTCCAGCGACAACCGTTGTAAATCATTGGATACCGTCCTTGTAGATGTACTTACAGGTATGTCTATAGAAAACCCGGATACAGGTATATGCCTTGGCCAGAAAGTAGATGTACGTGGTACCGGTGACAGCCGTTACTCTTATGAGTGGAAATCGCCAACAGACCCTACCCCTACATTCACAAATGCAGGCGGTATTATCACTGCCATCACGCCAAGTGATACAGGTGTTCACAAATATGTATTACACGCTACGCATATTAACTGTCCGGGTGTAGACTCAACGGTGAATTTTGACATAGATGTACAGCCCGTTCCGACAGTATCTGTTGACGATGATGCCTCTATGTGCTATGGCGATACAATGCAACTGACCGCTGTTGTAACACCTAATACATTCAACAGGTATACATACAGCTGGACACCGGGTGCAGCCCTGGATTTCCCTGACCGCAAGAATCCGATTTTCTCGGCTGTAGACGAAGGGATAGCGACGCTGACATTCGTAGCCCGCACCCCGGCAGGTTGTGCTGACTCTGATCAGGTTACATTGAATGTATATGCAGCTACATTCCTGACTATGCCTGCTGACACAATTATCTGCCCCGGCGATACAATCAGCCTGGGAATGCAGGTGGATCCCGGAGTTAAGTTCTATTGGCTGCCCGACTACAACATCAGCAGTGTCAGCGCAGTACAACCCAGAGTATGGCCAGTTGCCAACCAGATGTTTAATGTTTATGCATCAGACAGTTTCGGATGCTTGGATACCGGTCATGTAATGATAACAGTGCGTCCTAGGGCAATAATAGATATGCCTGATACAGTAACCATCTATCCCGGCGAGAGCTACCAGATGGACCCTGCGGGCAACTGTCTGTACTATACATGGTTCCCGCCACTGGGCCTGAGCAATGCTGATATAAGTAACCCGAAAGTGAGCCCAACCGTAAACACCAGGTACATAGTACATGGCAGAACAGAGGGTGGTTGCAGTGTTACAGACTCCATAGATATACTGGTGAAGAATGACAGTTACCTGGATTTGCCAAATGCATTTACACCGGGTAACAGGGCAAACGGCCGTCTGCAGATAGTAAGGAGGGGCATAGCAGACCTGAAACGTTTCACAGTGTACAACCGTTGGGGTACAAAAGTGTTCGAAACATCTGATATTAATGAAGGATGGGATGGAACATACAATGGAGAAATGCAACCAATGGGTGTATATATCTATACGATAGAAGCAATTACACCTTCAGGCAAGACATTTACTAAACAAGGTAATGTAACACTCGTTAGGTAATATTAAAATTTGCAGTATTAAAAAGGGTGCATAGTATGCACCCTTTTTTGTTGCATTACTATTAATGCATAATGCAGTAATCCATCCTTTAGAATTCATGTCAAGAACAATAGAACCGGTAGTTAATTAAATAAGCTTATTTATTAATTAATAACAATTTTACATTTTTATAAACAAATAACCCAACTTGTAAAAACACTAGTATGTCTTAATAGACAAGCACATTATTAAACATAAACTAGTAACGATGAAATACAAGATTCTACCGGTTATTATAATTCTATTATCAGCATTGTGTTCTGTTCAGCAATATAGTTTTGCGAACCATGCTGCCGGAGGTGAAATTATATATACCCACATCAGCGACTCAACATACCAGTTCATTTTTAAATTCTATCGGGACTGTCGGGGACCGGCCGCCCCCGCGGAGTTCGACTTGTGCGTATTCAATACATGCACCAATCAATCATTTTTCATAGACCTTGAACAATGGAAAGGCCCCCTACCCCCTGATAACCGTCAACAGGGTTCTCCCGTGTCACCCGGCTGTTCAAATGCAAAGACTCAGTGCGATAGCCCTGGCTCCATAATACCCGGCTATGAAGAATGGTGGTACCAAAGCAAAACTCCTGTTACACTGCCACTGCAGTGTAATTACTGGCGTTTTGGCGCTGTAGTAGGCACAACGTCTCTTTGCTGCCGCAATGGTTCTACAAACCTGCAGGGAACAGGTAATTTTTATATCGAAACAACTTTCAACAGTTCCATTCAGCACCATTCAAGTATATCATATAAGGATCCAATAACTAAAACAAACAGGCAACGCGGACCGTGGGACAATTCATCCCCATATTATTCTGTGAAGCCCATACCTTACGTATGCATAAACACCCCTTATACATATAACAATGGCGCGATTGATCCAAACGGCGACTCTTTATGGTCGCAAATGATCAATCCGCTGACCTCAGCAAATTGTATTGGCAACCCCTCATTGGCGCCACTGAACCCAAANNTTACTAACCCCTTCCCGACGAACAATACATTTTCGTTGAATGCCGGCAATGGCCAAATGTCATTTACTGCTAATCAGATAGGGGGCGGTACTCTTACTATTAGGACCCGTGAATATTCACGTGACAAAAACAACGTCGTTAGGGAAATAGGATCTATTATGCGCGATGTACAAGTGCAGGTAATTGCCTGCAGTACTGTTACCCCTACTATAAATAATATATACATCAACGGTTCCAACATCAACGGCGCAGTCCAAAACGGTATTATATATGGGTGTATGAATGCCCCACTTAAATTCTGCTTTACAGTCGCTACTTCGGATACGATGGGCAGGTTAATCATTGAAGACAACCTGTTGACTGCCATACCCGGCGCTACAATTACATATACTAACACCGGAACCGATACTGTAACAGGTTGTTTTGAATGGACACCTACAGTTAATGATGTTGGTTCTAAAAATTTCATCGTTGTCATTAAAGATTCCACCTGCCGTCCGCCCGGAGTATTGTTCCAATATGTACACAATATTCAACTACATATATGGGGGCCGACTAAAGCTACAACAGACACAAGCGTATGTACCGGAGAACCTGCTTTCCTGGGAGTGACAGGTGGAGGTGATTATGAGTGGACAGTACTCAGTGGCACTAATCCAAGCCTCAACAATCGCTTTATTCCTAATCCGGTAGCTACACCAGCCATCAACACAGTTTACCAGGTTACCTCTCGCGTTAATAATTATTGCGAAGCATTGAACAAAGACACTGTTAATATTGCAGTAATGCAAGGCCCCGAAATAGTAGGTCAGGCAGATATACTGACCTGTCCTAACTACGAAGTAAGTCTCAACCTAGGGATTACAAGACAGCCTGGTGCAACGTATAATATCAAATGGACTCCACCTGCCGGCCTAAGCAGTGATATTGTTGAAAATCCCAAATTAAAAACAAAAACTACTCAAACTTATATTGTTTCAATTGGCTCCGATGTCAATCGATGTAAAACTTCAGACACAGTTGTAGTAGATATTCTGAAAGGGATGTCACTTGAAAACCCGGACACAGGTATCTGCCTGGGACAACGTGTAGACGTGCGAGGTATTGGTGACACACGCTACGACTATCAATGGAAGTCTCCTACCGACCCGTCGGTTACATTTACAAATGCGGGTGGTATATTAACATCCATAATACCGAGCGATACCGGTTTGCATAAATTTGTATTGCATGCTACACATGTTAATTGCCCGGGCATAGATTCAACAGTAAATTTCCATATTGACGTACAACCTATACCTACGGTTGAAATGGACGAAGACAAATCCCTATGCTTTGGCGACACTATGCAACTCACTGCTGTCGTAACACCTAATACTTTCCATAGGTACTCGTATATATGGACACCGGGAGCTGCACTCGATTATCCTGATAGAAAAACACCAATCTTCTCGGCAATTGATGAAGGTATCACAACTTTGACCTTCATAGCAAGAACACCTGCTGGATGTAGCGATACTGATATTGTAACACTAAATGTTTTTTCAGCAGAATTCATTACAATGCCCAAAGACACTGTGATATGTGCAGGTGACACAATCAACCTACCTGTTACCACTACAGACGGAACTAAGTTTTACTGGATACCTGACTTCAATATTAGCAGCATTAGTAGTTTACAGCCAAGAATATGGCCGGTTTCAGATCAGGTATATTCAATTTACGCAACAGACAAATTTGGCTGCATGGATACAGGAGTAATAAAAATCTCAGTACAGCCAAGAGCTATTATTGAATTAGCTGATAGCGTACATCTGTACTCCGGAGAAAGCTATAGAATGGATCCGGGAGGTAATTGCCTGTACTATACGTGGTTTCCTCCACTGGGCCTTAGCAATGCAGATATAAGCAATCCATCAGTTAGCCCCATAGTTAATACAAGATATATTGTATATGGCAGAACTGAAGCAGGATGCGCTGCAGTTGACTCCATTGATATCCTTGTCAACAGCAAGATATTGCTATCACTACCCAATGCATTCTCCCCGGGCGCAGGCGGAAACCGCACACTCAAAATACTACACAGAGGTACTTTTGAGTTGAAACGGTTTACAGTTTACAATCGTTGGGGAACTAAAGTATTCGAGACATCGGATGTAAACGAAGGGTGGAACGGTACCTACCGTGGTGAAGATCAACCAACAGGGGTATTTGTATATACCATAGAAGCAATAACACCTGATGGCGATAGAATACAGAGACAAGGCAATGTAACGCTGATCCGCTAACATTACAAAATAACAATATAAATTAGCCCCATGTGGGGCTAATTTATTTAAAGCAATATTTTATGAAAACATTGCATATTAACTTGAATTTATTTAAATTGTTAGTTGTAAATTCGCACACCTTTGAGAAAACGCAATCATATATTATACCATTTATATAAACATTTAGCATGATGTGACGTTTACTTAGGCCGTAAATAATAATATATGACAGCAGGGACTGCTCCTACTACAAAATCAAATCAGAACCTTAAAAAAGCGCTGCAGGAACATTTTGGTTTCGACTCTTTCAAAGGCGATCAGGAAAAAATTATTACCAGTATCCTTTCAGGTAAAGATACATTTGTGATTATGCCAACCGGTGGCGGCAAGTCAATGTGTTACCAATTACCGGCATTAATAAGCGAAGGCGTAGCAATAGTTGTATCTCCGCTTATTGCATTGATGAAGAATCAGGTTGACCTGATACGTGGATACAGCAGCAAAGACAATATTGCTCACTTCCTCAATTCTACTCTAAGCAAGACACAACAGAAAAAGGTAAAAACCGACCTGCTGGACGGCATTACCAAGCTTTTGTATGTAGCACCTGAAACGCTCACAAAAGAGGAAAATATCGCTTTCTTCTCAGACATGAACATATCATTCATAGCTGTAGATGAAGCTCACTGTATATCTGAATGGGGACATGACTTTAGACCTGAGTATAGAAGATTAAGAGAGATTTTCGAGGAAATATCTAATGTTCCAATAATAGCTTTAACAGCAACTGCAACTCCAANNCTACGAAATCCAGTCGAAAGGCAACAAAAGCCAGAATCTGAAGAACATTGTAAAGTTCATTAATCAGAATAAAGGCAAGAGCGGTATCATATATACCCTGAACAGGAAGACAACAGAGGAACTGGCGGACACCCTCAGGGCAAATAATATATCGGCTGTAGCATATCATGCCGGGCTTGAAGCCAACGTACGTGCTAAAAGACAAGACGACTTCCTGATGGAGGAGGTAGATGTAATAGTGGCAACAATTGCATTTGGCATGGGTATTGACAAGCCAGATGTACGCTTCGTAATACACTACAACATACCAAAATCACTGGAAAACTACTACCAGGAGACAGGACGTGCGGGGCGCGATGGGCTTGAGGGCAAATGTATCTTGTACTACTCACATAAGGACGTTCAGAAGCTGGAACACCTGATGCGCGATAAACCACTGAGCGAGCGTGAAATGGGCGCACAACTGATAGCAGAGACAGTGGCATATGCGGAAAGCGGTGTTTGCCGTAGAAAACTTCTACTCCACTACTTTGGCGAAGAACTGAAGCAGGAAAACTGTGGTCAATGCGACAACTGCCTTAACCCTAAAGAAAAACTGGAGGTGAGAGACAGTTCTAAAATTGTTTTAGATGCCATTGACCAACTTGATGAGCGCTTTAACATTGACTATGTTGTCAATGTGATATTGGGCAAAACAACTCCCCAGATTAAGACCTTCAAACATGACAAACTGAAATCATTTGGCACTGGTTTGATTATGGAAATGGAGGACAACTTCTGGTTTTCGCTCATAAGGCAAATGATGCTGGAAGGCTTGGTTAGAAAGGATATTGAAGAATATGGCCTTTTGAAGATTACGCCCAAAGGCCGCAAGTTCCTCAAAAAGTCATTCTCTATTATGGTGGCTTTGAACAACAAGTTTGAGGACAGCGACGGCGAGGAGGAAGACACACAGGCTAGCAGCGGCAACGGCGGCAGTACCGACCCGGTACTTTATGAAATGTTGAAAGACCTGCGCAAGCAGGTTGCCAAAGAGAAGAGCGTACCACCATTTGTGGTTTTCCTGGAGAACTCGTTGATAGATATGGCCACCAACTACCCCACTACCCTGGAAGAGTTAGAGAAAATACAGGGTGTAAGCAAGGGTAAAGCTGTGAAATATGGTAAAAAATTCGTTACGCTTATTGAAAAATATGTAGAGGACAATGACATTGTGAAGCCGGATGACTTTGTGATGAAAAGCGTGGTGAATAAGAGTGGTATGAAGGTCTATATTATTTTGAATACAGACAAGAAAATACCACTAGAAACGATCGCCAAAAATAAAGGAATCACTCTTCAGGAGTTGCTTACAGAGATGGATACTATCGTTAGCAGCGGCACCAAACTGAATATTGATTATTGTATAGACGAGGAACTGGATGAAGATGAACAGGAAGATATTTTTGAATACTTTCGGGGTAGTACCGATGATAACCTGGAGGAAGCATACGAAGAATTCAGGGACAGCAATATAACAATAGAGCAGTTGCAAATGATGCGTATCAAATTCATGAGTGAATACGCTAATTAACAAAACATGATACTTAAGAAAATCCTGTAACATATGTTACAGGATTTTTATTTGGGATTAATTAACTTCATATTGTATTAATCAAGTGACAAATATCATTGGGCGGGTAAGGCCATCATAGTAAATTCATTCATCAATTACGGTATATGAAACAAGGGAAAACGATCCGGATATTATTCATGGCAATAGCGATGACAACTATAATATCCGCATGCAAAAAAGAACCTGTTGATAATAACAATGGTAATAATAATGGTACAACCGATACGGTTGAGATGACACCGTATGAATTTATGTTACCTACACACTTTCCTGCAATAACCATACCTGACGATAATAAGCTGTATGTAGAACGCATAGCGCTTGGCAAACAATTATTTTTTGATACACGTCTATCAAACGATGGCAAAAGTTGTGAAAGCTGCCACAAACAGGAATACGGTTTTTCAATACCCGAACCGCAACATGGCTTCGATAAAGGGCATACCTCATTACCCCTCATTAACCTGGCCTGGAATAAGAACTTTATGTGGAATGGCAGGCTTGTAGGCACTCTTGAAGATGTAATGATGACCGAATTGACAGTACGCTTCAGTACTGACATAGCCAAAGTTAACACCATGACAGAGTACCGCACCATGTTCAAGAACTTTTATGGTGTAGATGAAATCACACATAAGGACATGGCAAAAGCCCTGGCCCAATATATGCGCGTACTCGTATCCCGCGACACAAAGTATGACAGGTATGTTAAAGGCCAGGCTACGCTTACCTTAATGGAGGAAGAAGGCCGCAGGATATTTTTCTCTGAAAGAGGGGATTGCTTCCACTGCCATACCAACCTGCTGGCAACAGACAACCTGATGCACAATAACGGATTGGATAGTGTCTATAATAAAGAAATAGACCTGGGTTATTTTAATGTGACTGGTAATGAAAACGATAAGGGCAAGTTCAGGACACCTAACCTGCGTAATGTAGCCTTGCGCACCCATTATATGCATGATGGCAGGTTTACTAGCCTGGAACAGGTGGTGGACTTTTATAATACCGGAGTGAACAAAGTACCGTCTGTAGACCCGTTGATGACAAAAGACAACCGCGATGACGTATTTGGCCTTGGGCTGAACGAAGTAGAAAAGAAGCAATTGGTTGCCTTCCTCAAAACACTTACCGATTCTACAATGATTGCAGATAAAGCTTTCGCTGCACCGTAAGATGTTAATTATAATATTTGACCGGAGGGGGCATTCTGCCCCCCCTTCTATTATTTAGAGTTTTTATAAATAAAGCTGTAACTTTTACATGCATTGCAACGATAAAGAATAGTAACATGAACGGTAAAACAGTTTTTATTTCAGGTGCCAGCAGGGGTATAGGCCGTGCTATAGCTATAAAAATGGCTGCAATGGGTGCTAATGTTGTGGTTGCAGCTAAATCTGTGACTGAAGACCCCCGGCTGGGAGGCACCATCCACTCCGTTGCCGAAGAAGTAAATAAGGCAGGAGGCCGGGCCTTGGCAATACCTTGCGATATACGCGACGAAGATCAAATACTGAATGCAATCAGGGAAACGATAACCATTTTTGGAGGCATAGATGCCGTCATCAACAATGCATCTGCTATATCACTTACTTCAACCCTGCAGACGGAAACTAAACGATTTGACCTGATGCACGACATCAATGTGAGAGGCACATTCCTGGTAACGAAACACTGTATCCCCTTTCTCAAACAGTCTGAAAACGCCCATATAATCACACTCTCCCCACCCTTAAACATTAATG
>DINJ01000096.1:0-270 GCA_002423665.1 Bacteroidetes bacterium UBA5543
GGCGTGCATCTTATCGTCTACCAGGTGGTGCAGCTTGATGATATAGATGATACCAACTGTAGCCTTCTGGTGGAAACGCTCCCCTGTTTCACCGTCATACAGGTAAGTATGGCAGTAGTTTGGCAGTTCAGCTTTTGCTATCAGGTTGTTGATTTCATCTACTGAAGCACCATCGAATATCGGAGTTGCGAAACGCTCGTCCAGTTTCTCACCGGCCCATCCCAGTATAGTTTCGTAAATCTGTCCCAGGTTCATCCTCGAAGGTACACC
>DINJ01000096.1:615-920 GCA_002423665.1 Bacteroidetes bacterium UBA5543
GCTTTGTCACCAAAAATCGCACGCAGCAGTTTTTCTTCAGGCGTCGGATCGGTCTCACCTTTAGGGGTTATTTTCCCTATCAGTATATCACCCTCACCTACGTGTGCGCCTATGCGTATGATACCATTTTCATCCAGGTCTTTAGTAGCCTCTTCTGATACGTTTGGAATATCCGGTGTCAGTTCTTCTTCACCCAGTTTGGTATCACGTACCTCCAGTTCATACTCGTCAATATGTATTGACGTGAACAGGTCATTACGTACAACCCTTTCGCTGATAACTATCGCATCCTCGAAGTTGTAACC
>DINJ01000096.1:926-6678 GCA_002423665.1 Bacteroidetes bacterium UBA5543
AACGCCACTTTCATGTTACGGCCCAGTGCCAGTTCGCCATCTTTAGTAGCGTAACCTTCTGTCAGGAAGTCACCCTCTTTCACCTTCTGCCCTTTGCGTACGCATGGCCTCAGTGTGATGCTGGTACTCTGGTTGGTTTTCTTATACTTCGTCAGTGTGTATTTCTTCAGGTCGTCTTCAAACGATACGAGGCGTTGCTTTTCATCGCGCTCGTAACGTACATGTATTTCGTTAGCGTCTACATATTCTATCACACCATTACCTTCAGCATGTATCTGTATACGNNTGGCATCATCATGCTCCAGGAACGGAATCAGAGATGCACTCAAACCTACTATCTGGTTGGGCGCCACGTCCATGTACTCCACTTCTTCACGCTCCAGTATCGGGAAGTCACCCGTTTGCCTTGAACGTATTTTTTCGTCTATAAAGTTGCCCTTATCGTCCAATGGTATATTGGCCTGGGCGATTTTTGCTTCATCTTCCTCTTCTGCACTCAGATAATGGTGCTGTTTCAGGTTCACCTTACCTTCTTTCACCTTACGGTATGGGGTTTCTATAAAGCCCATATCGTTGATTTTGGCGTGTACGCACAGGGTAGATATCAGACCGATGTTTGGTCCTTCCGGAGTTTCGATAGTACACAGGCGGCCGTAGTGACTGTAGTGTACGTCCCTCACTTCGAAACCGGCACGCTCACGGCTCAGACCACCTGGTCCGAGTGCCGAAATACGGCGCTTGTGCGTTATTTCAGACAGCGGGTTGGTCTGGTCCAGGAACTGTGATAACTGTGAAGTACCAAAGAATGAGTTGATAACAGAAGACAGTGTACGTGCGTTAATCAGGTCAATCGGTGTAAACACCTCGTTGTCCCTTACGTTCATACGCTCGCGGATGGTACGCGCCATACGNNAACTGTTGTGATAATTGCTCACCCACAGTACGCACACGACGGTTGCTCAGGTGATCGATATCATCGATCTCTGCTTTACCATTGGTAAGGCGTACCAGGTATTTGATGATGGAAATAATATCTTCCTTGCTAAGTACTTTCGTATTAAGGTTGATGTCAAGACCCAGTTTGCGGTTGATCTTGTAACGACCAACCTCACCAAGGTCATAACGCTTGTCAGAGAAGAACAACTTCTCGATGATACCACGGGCAGTTTCATCATCCGGTGCGTCAGAACCACGCAACTGGCGATAGATGTGCTGTACCGCTTCCAGCTCTGAGTTGGAAGTATCTTTATTCAGCGTATTATATATAATGGAGTAATCTCCGCTTACTTCTTCTTTCTGCAGGAACACGGTATCGATACCCATATCCAGTATCATTTCCATGTTCTCTTCGTCCAGCACGTTGTCGCGGTCCAGCACCACTTCGTTACGCTCGATGGTTACCACCTCGCCGGTATCCTCATCTACGAAGTCTTCCGTCCAGCTACGCAGTACACGCGCAGCCAGGCGACGTCCTACGTGGCCCGCCAGCGATTTCTTGTCTACCTTCACCTCGTCGGCCATGCCAAACAGTTCCAGTATATCCTTATCCGTTTCGTAGCCGATAGAACGCAGCAGTGTAGTTACAGGGAATTTCTTCTTACGGTCAATGTACGCGTACATNNACACCAGGTGAGCGGTGTAGCTGAGATACAATTACACGCTCGGCTCCGTTGATAACAAAAGTGCCTTTAGGCGTCATGTAAGGGATATTTCCCAAAAAGACGTCCTGCACGATTGTCTGGAAGTCGATGTGTTCCGGATCATTACAAGAAAGCTTGAGTTTTGCTTTCAGCGGTACCGAATAGGTCAAACCGCGCTGCATACACTCATCAATGGTGTATCGCGGCGGGTCAATGAAGTAATCCAGGAATTCCAGCACGAAGATGTTGCGAGTGTCTGTTATCGGGAAGTTCTCCTTAAACACACGGAACAAGCCTTCATTATCCCTTTTATCGGGCGTAGTTTCTAGCTGGAAGAAATCTTTAAAGGATTGAAGCTGGATAGCCAGCAGGTCCGGCGTGTCGGCTACATCATGTATTTTACCGAAGTTTACGCGGCCTGATGCGGTTCTTTTCTGTGGTACTGCCATAATATTGTTATCTAAAACCCTGTTTACTACAAACAAAATTTACCCGTTCCAAAAGGGCTACCTTTCAGTACAGGTATTAAATCTGTATCAACAAAATTTAATCAAAAAGTTTTTGTGCACGTGCTTTTTCCCCTAAAAGGGGCTGCAAATATAAAAACTTTGGCCCGAACTATCAAAAAATATTCCAAAAATCGTTTTGGGGATAAATATTTATCGAGATCTGGCAGTTTGTGCTAACACAAAATAACACATGAACATATCACAGATATGTAAAAATACATGGCTTGAGCGTATACACTCTGACAGGACTTCAAATGTAAAGACCTCATCCGTACTGGCACGGATGATAAATTACCCAGCTGCTGGTATTCCTTTAATCTGCAGTGGCGGATACTTTTGTGATGTTGGAGTATGAAATTAATTCAACAAGGAATTGATATAAAAAACACATACAGATTATTGCATTTTAAAAATTGATATTATATATTTGTTCATAAACTAAAAAAAATCATACTTATGAAAAAAATTGCCCCGATTGTAGCTATCGCACTGTTCGCAGTTGCATTCACGTCATGTAAGAAAGATTATACCTGCACATGTAAAGATTCAGCTGGTAAATCCACTGATATCTGGACTCAGAAATTGAAGAAAAGCGATGCTGAAACAGCATGTAAGGCTGCTTCTACAATCATATATTCAGGTGGCTGTTCTTTAAAATAAGCAACGGCAAACGTAATAAAAGGGGCATCATTTCGATGCCCTTTTTCATTTTCCGATTTATCTTTGCATATATGCATAAAGTTAAAACCATTCTACTTTCACTGGTATCAGTAATAACCGGCGCCCTTTTCTTATATTCTGCGTATACCAAACTACTACCTATACAAACATTTGAATACACCTTAGTTGAATTTGTTCACATGCCATGGTGGCTTGCTGCTGTTTCATCCCGTGTTTTGGTAGGACTCGAAGCTGCACTGGGTACATTACTAGTATTCAACTTATTCGGCACTGGAAGATGGGTTATAAAACTATCCCTGGCTATGCTTATTGCGTTCAGCATTTACTTAGTATACCTATGGGCAACGGTAGGCAATGATGTCAATTGTGGCTGTTTTGGCGATGTTATCTGGATGAGCCCGTCATCATCTCTTATAAAGAACCTGATTATCATCATAGCACTTGTTCNNAGTACCATTCCGGCATAAACAAAGTTTGGGCGAAATATGCAGGAATTGCTGTATTCTTAATTGTTGCTGCAACCCCTCTGTTTGTTTACCCTATACCTACCACCCAACCCTCTTTCCTCAACGAAGACAGATATGAACTGAATTTATCAGCAATATACGAGAACGAAAACCTCACACCGCCTGCTGTTGATTTAAGGCACGGGAAACATATAATAGCCTTCATGAGCCTGACTTGCCCGCATTGCAAAATGGCTGCCTATAAAATGCAACTCATGCAAAAAGACAACCCTGAAATTTCCATGTTCCTTGTTTTGAATGGCGATTCAACAAACCTGGAACCATTCTGGAAAAAAACAAAGGCAGAAGATATTCCCAATACCATGTTATTGGGCAAAGACTTTGTTTCCCTTTCAGGGCTAAACCTACCAGCTATATACTGGATAAATGACGGCTGGGTAGAAGTTAAAACAAATTATATAGAACTGAACCAGGCAGCAATTGAAGAATGGCTGCATAAGGGCACAATCGCCAAATAATCACAGATAAAACATCCCCAATTTATCTCCAATACAGCATCCTAAACCTAGTTTGGCTTGATATTTGTTTTTATATTCCCAGAGATAATAAACCTAATAGCTTTAACGTTATTATAACGTTGGGCCTGCTGAGGGACAGGAAAATGCAAGCTAACAGAAATAATAAGGATATCAATATGTCAACCAGGATACCATTAAAACATACTCAGCTAAAGAACAAATGGGTAACAGTAGCACTTGTAGCCGTATATGCTTTTGTTGCCATATTTATAGTGTTGAATGCGTGAAATGCTATTGCAGAGATGAGGCTTTTTGATACATATTGTTAGCCTGGCCCAAATCTCCTTGCTGCTTAAATATATCACCCATGTGCATATAGCATTCTGCAGATATTGACGGGTCCTGTTTTTCAAATGCTTTAGCTACCTTATCAAAATTCACCAAAGCATCTTTATTTAAGCCCATGCTTTTCTCAACCATAGCCATGTAGTAATACCCCATAACAAAGTCCGGCCTTTCCGACACTATTTCTTTAAAAATAATACGCGCCTTTGCACCTTCGCCCTTATAGGCCAATGCCATACCGTATACACGCTTGGTTTCCACACCTGTCTTATCCAGGTCATATGCCTTGCTTGCATACATATAGGCACTGTCAATTTTGTTTAGTTCCATACATACCCTTGCTGTAGTAACCAATACATTTACGTTAGTAGGATCTTTGGCCAAGTACTTGATAAAATATTGCAAAGCCGTCTCTCTGTTGCCGACCTGTAGTGCATTATACCCGGATAAATCATCCTGCGATTCGCGTTTCAGCAAAACACAAAGCGGCTTCCCTTTTACTTCTGCTGTAAATACGGCTGATGCCGGCACCCAATTTTCAGATTGTATCACATCCAGTGGTATCAATGCTGTATGGAAAATTGCATAATCCCAAGCACGTTGATCTTTCTCATGATATCGTACGTAATCAACATGAACATTTTTGTACTTGCTAAGTGGAGGCGCTATGAGGTGCATCGCATTACTCAATACCAANNAAATAGCACAGGCTCAAGTAATAATAGACCGGCAATAGCTAAACCTAAATATGCTTTACGCCAAGTAGCAGCAATATATTCATTAAAATATTCCCACCCTAAAGAAGCCAGAACTGCTATTGAGGGGAAAATAAACAACACATGGCGCCATGCGTGGTATACGTTTGACTTTTTGTAAATAATATAAAAAAGAGGGAACAACGCTGTGAAAGCAATAAAATACACAGTATATGGCCTTGACCCTTTTGCAGCTTTCCTGATAAACACAAAAAATAATATAAGTCCTCCAAGCAGCGCATAGGTATTTGTGATAAAGAAACTCTTAATAAGATATGATTGCGGCAACTCTCCCGACATCACCTTTTCTCCTTCCCAAATCTGCGCCAGATTGATCTTGAAATTACTCATCTCGCTTAATGCTGTAAGCGGATTACTTAATGGATTTTGCTGTGCATATGGCCAAAAAAGACTGCCAGCCAGATAGCCTAGTATTGAAATAAGTATGACGGGTTTTGTATAAATACTAAGTTTTATATTGTTGTCTTTAGAAAGCATTCCTGAGAAGTATATAAAACCTACATACACAAAGAGATAGGGTATTAATAATATACCGGCAACCCGTACGTTGATAGTGATGCCAATGCTAAGAATTACCCACAGGTAATCATGCCATTTCACATTAGGAAACTTACCGAAAAAACGTATAATAAAATAGACAGAGGTAATATAGGCGGCAGCTAGCGGAATATCTTTGGGATTATTCATAGCATGGCCTAAAAAAAACGGGGATAAGAACATCAGCCATACACATAATGCAGCCAACCTTTTGCCTGCAATCATTGCTACAATTCTTGCACTGAAATATATAGCTATAAAACCTGCCCAGGCATTTAA
>DINJ01000223.1 GCA_002423665.1 Bacteroidetes bacterium UBA5543
AGTGGAGATGTGCTTACCGGAATTATAACAGGGCTTATGTCGCAAGGGTATAAATCTTTTGATGCTGCCAGGATTGGTGTGTATCTACATGGGTTGGCGGGCGATTACGCAACTGCGAAATGGACAGCAAACGCGATGGTAGCGGGTGATATAGTGGAGCAATTGGGTAAGGCCTTTCAACGGTTTACCGCTTGATATGAATGAATAAGGCCATACCTGTTGGTATGACCTTGTGTTTCAAAAAGGGGGCTTAGCATGTAAAGAGCAACAAATCGTATTANNTACAATATTACTGCAGTTAATAGGCTGTGCTTTACTGAGTTAGTGAACTGCCTGTTTGGGTTAGTGAAGCCGTATACTAACCGCAACGAGGGTTTGGCTAACTCGATGTTCTTTTAGCTGGCTAAAAGGGTATTTTTGTTAACAGCATCTTATGAGAATACTGTTTTCACTTGTTTTATTAGTATGCACATGTGCAGTGTCATATGGTCAAAATCCATATTATTCTGTGTTGGGTACGGCGCAAGGTTTGCCTAGTAATACAATTTATCAGGTGAGCCAGGACGAAAAAGGCTATATATGGATTTCGCATGACCATGGGCTGAGCCGGTATGATGGATATACAATAAAAACATATTCCGGGGTTAATCAGAGTTTCAAAGCCGGATCAAATATCAAGGTAGACTCAAAAGGCAGGGTGTGGTACGAAACATTCGACGGCTATATATTCTATGTTGAGAATGATAGCCTTATTGCCCTTCCCAAGCAACGGCAGCCGATGGGCTTTCTGCCTTTTGCATTATTGGATGATGTGTTGGCAGTTTGCGGAAGGGGTGGTGTTGATTTGTACGATATTAACACGCTCAAAATCCGAAAAAGTATTGAATTGGATTTAGGCACTTATGCAACATGTATCGGGAATAACAAACAAATCAATATTTCAGTTNNCAAACTTCAATATTAAAATTGACAGTAAAGGAAATGTAAGCAGGTCACCTGCGCAACAGGGTAGTGTTATGTTGTCAGAAAAGGGCAGGGAATTCGTCTTAGACCGTGTAAACTTTGATGGTAAAATATATGTGTATGAAGGGAAAGAACTTAAGCTGTTTATTAATCGACCCGGGCTTCATTTCATACAAGGGCTGATAAGCATGGATAGTATGTTCTGGGTTTGTACGCCCGACGGGGTATGGAGATACACAGAGTCTGGAATGTCTGTTGATAAATTACAACCTCTACTCAAAGGCAAGAATATCTCGGGTGTATTTAAAGACAGGGAAGGTAATTTTTGGTTCAGCACATTAAACGAAGGTGTATTGTTTGTTCCGGACATCGAATCTGAAATTGCATTGTCCGGTAATGCATCAGTCCAGNNCAGTAGACAAGCAACATGTTCTTGTTGCCACAGATAAAAATGAAATCTATGAGTTTTATCCGCGCTCGTCAGGCATGCAACTGGCGTACAAAGATGAGATTGCTCATCAGGTTAATGCATTGGCTCTTGATAGTTTTAATGGACATATCCTTTTGTCAGCACAAATACTTAAAGTCTTCGATAGTAAGTTTAACAGTTTTGCTATCATCCAGCGCCCGGTAAAAGAAGCGATACCCCTCGATGAAAAATATTATGCTTTTGCGGCAACAGGTGCGGCCGGCTTATTGAAGATGAAAGATGGTAAGCCGAGCAAGTGGGACAAGTTGTACAATCGTTATTCGGGGATTAATCAGAATGAAAGTATTTTATTGGCGGGAAACAGGCACAGAAGTGTAATATACAACGCCCTTACAGGTAGCCTGTATTTTTCGGGTAGCCGCGGGCTGTATCGGTTTCATACAGATGTTACTGATGGGGTCAACCTTGTACTTGATAAGCAAAAAGTGTTTGTTTCTTACATGGATATTTATAAGGAATATCTTGTAGTAATCAGCACAAATAACAAGATGCTGTTATTTGATAAAGAAGACGACGCCGTGCAGGTGAAGGTTCCGTCCGATGTATTGTTGTATAAGACCTATGTACTTAATGGGGATCTTTATGTTTTAACGAACAAAGGTATTAAACGCTTTAACTATGGCTCCCNNAAACGCTGATCTGTTAAGAGGTATCAGACCCGAAGAGGTTAATGATATAAAACAATTTGAGGAAATGCTGCTGGTTGCCACCAACAAAGGACTTATTACTATACCCAAAGGTGGCAAACCCACAAGTATGCCGCCTTTGTTTCATATAACCGAAGTATGGGTAAATGACAGAAAAATATCAACCTGGAGCAACCTGCAATTAAGCCACCGCGACAACAATATTGAAATTAAATATGCTACGCCGGCGTATAGTGCGGTAAATCAATATCCTGTTTATTATAAAATAAATAACAGTGAATGGATAGCCAATCCTACCAATTCCAGGTCGCTGAATTTAGCTTCATTATCTCCAGGTGATTATACAGTAACTTTTGCTCAGAGGTTAGGAGAAGGCACATTGCGCAACGCTGCAGTTATGAAATTATCCATAGCAAAACCATACTGGATGACATTCTGGTTTTGGGGATTAGTACTAGTGGGTGGTGGGGCTATCGCATATACTTACTATAAATGGCAAACAGGTATCCTGAAAAGTCAGAATACCTTATTAGCGGAAAAAGTGGAATTAGAGCGCAATCTGCATAAATCAGTGTTAATGGCTATTCGCTCGCAAATGAACCCGCATTTCTTCTACAATGCGCTAAATACAATTCAGTCTTTTATTATTACCGATGATAAACGAAATGCAGCGACCTATTTGTCTAAATTTTCGAAACTCACACGCACCATACTTGAGATGACTGGTAAAGAAGCTGTTACCTTGCAGGAAGAAGTAAACTCATTACAACTATACCTCGACCTTGAAAAAGTAAGGTTCAATAATGAATTGAACTATTCTATTCATGTAGCCAGGGGGCTGGACGCTGAATTGGTGAAAATACCGTCAATGATAGTACAGCCATATATTGAAAACTCTATTAAACATGGGCTGCTGCATAAGAACGGCGAGAAGATACTTCTGATTGATTTTCTGAAACGGGAAGACAATTTAACCATAGTTATTGATGATAATGGAATAGGCAGGAAACGCAGTCGTGAATTGAATAAAATAAGGGCTGATAAACATAAGCCATTTGCTACTGAAGCAAATATGAAGCGTATTGAATTGCTGAACAGGGGCAATAATAATATTGGTGTTATCTACACTGATAAACGAGATGCATTCGGCCAATCTAACGGGACAATTGTTACTATCACTATCCCATTACTTATAAAGGAATTGAGCTATGAATATTAAGGTAGTTATTATAGACGATGAGCTGATGGCAAGAAACCTGTTGCGCGGGCTATTGCAAACTTATTGTCCTAACGTTGAAATATTAGCTGATTGTCCTGATTTGCCAAACGGTGTTAAGGCAATACACAAACTAAAGCCGGACCTTGTTTTCCTGGATATTGAAATGCCCGGCCATACCGGCCTGGAATTACTGGATTTTTTCAATGAAGACGAAGTGGATTTTTCGGTGATATTCACCACTGCTTATAACCAATACGCAATACAGGCTTTCAAACTTTCAGCAATAGATTACCTGTTGAAGCCCATAGAACCCGCAGAACTGGAGCAGGCTGTGGAGCGTTTTGAGAAAATGGCCAATCGCCAGCTCCAGGCGTTAACGGTATTGAAAGATAACCTGAATAGTCATACAGAAAGGAAGCTGGCAGTACCTGAGGGCAATTCCATTAAGTTTATCGAACTGGATACGATTGTATATTTCAAGGCTGACAGCTCATATACTGAAATACATTTTACTGATGATACCAAGCTGGTCATCAGCCGTACATTAAAGAATATTGAAGAAACCCTGGAGGGGGAACAACATTTCTTCAGGTCGCACAAGTCTTACCTGGTCAACATGAAGTACGTGGCCGAATATGTAAAGTCAGATGGAGGGTACTTGTTGCTGAAAAATGGTAAAGAGATACCTGTAACTCCTGACAAGGTGCAGGAGTTACTTGAAAAAAACAATTTTGTAACGCGTAAATAACAGGCTACTTAAACTCGTAACCTATATCCTTCCGGTAATACTTGCCTTCGTATTGTATATGTTCTGCATTAGCATAAGACATTGACAACGCATCCTGTATGTCTTTGCCGTAAGACGTAATTGCCAGTACACGACCTCCATTCGTAACAATGTCGCCGTCTTTTACAGTAGTACCAGCGTGCAGCAACATACTGTTTTTTACGTCGTTGAATCCGGTCATAACTTTGCCTTTGGCATAGCTTTCAGGGTAGCCGGCAGATACCAGCATTACTGTACATGCTGATTCCTGTTTGAATTGTGCCTTAGCTTCGTTTAGCCTGCCATCATGCATCAGTACGATCAACTCTACCAGGTCATTTTCCAGGCGGGGGATAACTACCTCGGTTTCGGGGTCGCCCATACGGCAGTTGTATTCTATTACATAAGGCTCGCCTTTCACCTTTATCAGCCCGAAGAAAATAAAACCATGGTAGGTAAGGTTTTCTTCTTTCAATCCTTTTACGGTTGGGTCTATGATGCGTTCTTTGACTTTCTGCATGAAGCTATCGTCTGCAAATGGTACGGGGGATACCGCGCCCATTCCTCCGGTGTTGGGGCCGGTGTCACCTTCTCCTATTCTCTTATAGTCTTTGGCTTCGGGCAGGCGTATATAATTGCTTCCGTCCGTCAGTACAAATACAGATAATTCTATTCCGTCCAGAAATTCTTCTACCACTACCTTTTTGCTGGCATCGCCAAAACGCGCCTCTTTTATCATGGAGGTAAAAGTCTCAACCGCCTCTTCAGTACTTTGAGCAATAACGACTCCTTTTCCTGCTGCCAGCCCATCTGCTTTCAGCACTACAGGCAGGCTATGGTTATTCAGGTAGTTGATGCCTGCTTTAAAGCTATCTTCTGTAAACTCCATATATGCGGCAGTAGGAATATTATGCCGCTGCATGAACTTTTTAGAAAACGCCTTGCTGCCTTCCAGTTGCGCACCCGCTTTCGACGGGCCTGCTACCATTATATGTTGCAGTTCCGGGTCGTTTTTGAAGTAATCCCATATACCGGCTACCAGGGGGTCTTCTGGTCCCGGTACTAATATATCTACCTTATCCTGCAGGCATACCCGCTTTATTTCTTCAAAATCCGTAACAGGAATATTCAGGTTGCTGCCATACTGAGCAGTACCGGCGTTGCCGGGCGCAATAAATAATTCTTTACATAA
>DINJ01000079.1 GCA_002423665.1 Bacteroidetes bacterium UBA5543
TATTAAAATTATCGGGGGTTGCGGTGCTGGTTACGGCATTGCTCGTATTGGGCGCCCCGGCTAAAAAAGCGCAAGCGCAACCGGGTGTATCCGTATCGTTACAGATGTTTTACAATAGCCTGCAACCATATGGACAGTGGGTAGATTATCCTAACTATGGTTACTGTTGGGTGCCAAATGTAGGCAGGGACTTTCGCCCGTACTACAGTAATGGCTACTGGGTAATGACAGAATATGGTAACACATGGGTATCGAACTACGACTGGGGATGGGCACCGTTCCACTATGGCAACTGGACCTATGATGAGTATTATGGCTGGCTATGGGTACCGGGCACCACATGGGGGCCTGCATGGGTAAGCTGGCGTAACGGTGGCGGACAATATGGATGGGCTCCAATAGCTCCCGGCATCAGTGTGAACGTAGCAATAGGCAACTATAACTGCGGCCCCGACTGGTGGGTATTTATACCGCAAAGGCATATATACAGCAGGAACTTCCATAACCACTGGCACGGGCCAAGATATAACACGACTTATATCAACAATACAACCATCATTAATAACACTTATATCAACAACAACCAGCGCTATGTAAATGGCCCGCGGAGCCAGGAGGTGCAAAGGGCTACAGGGCAGCAGGTTCGCACTTACGGCGTACGTACCAGCAACGGCCCGGGCAGATCGCAGGTGCGTGGCAACAGCCTGAACGTATATCGCCCTACGGTAGAACGTCGAAGTAACGAACGTCCTGAACGCTACGCCAGCGCCAACGAACGGAGAGGCTACAACACAGGAACGATAGATAATGCAGGCCGTGGAGAAAGGACAGCGACTGTAGAACGTGGCAACCAGGGAAGAATGAACGACTGGGCTGCTACAATTGACCGCGGTAACCCTGCAAGAACCAATGACGCCCCTGCAAGGGAATACAACAGGCCGTCAGCGCGTAATAATAATCCGCAACAACAGGAACGTATTACTGAACGCAGGCAGGAAGCGTGGCAGCAACGCAATGAACCTGCCAGGCAGCAACAGATGAACAGAAATGAAGAAGTGCGCCGCGAAAGGCCTCAATACAACAACCGTAATNNCAACCGTAATAATGTGGAGCGTGCCCGGCCACAAGCCCCTCAGCGGGTGGAACACCAACGTGCACAGCCTGTAGAACGTTCCGCCCCTCAGCGAAACATGCAGCGTGCTGAGCCTCAGAGGTCGCAACCTGCACAACGTGCAGGAAGACCTTCAGGCAATATGCAACGTAGTGCTCCTGCTAACAACGGTAACCGCAGTTCGAGAGGTAAGGGTGATAGATTTTAATTAAGATGTGTGTTTTAGTATAGTGTGTGTTTACCGTCCCGGCTTTGTGCCGGGGCGGTTTTGTTTTACCAGGCAAGGGCACTGGCACCCAAAATAGCCGCATCAGCATCAGGTAATGCCGATGGAAGCAACTCAACTGTATCTTTAAATACACTCAACAGGCTTCCTTCCATATGCTTTTTCACAGGGCCGAACAAGACTTCCCCTGCCCTTGCCAGTCCGCCGAAAAGAATAACTGCCTGCGGCGAGGTGATGGCTACTGCATTGGCTAATGTTCTTCCCAGTATCATGCCTGTGTAGTCAAATACCTCTATGGCTAATTTATCTCCGGCCAGTGCCGCTTCGTGAATATTTTTTGCTGTAAGTGCTGATGAGTAGTTTCTCAGCAAAGAATCTTCCTTGCATTCCTGCAACCACTCGTTGGCAGTATGTACTATACCTGTAGCTGAGCAATACCGCTCCATACAGCCCGAACGACCGCAGCCACATTGCCGACCATCCTGCACCGCTATCACATGCCCTNNCAAAGCCACTGCCTACACCCGTGCCCAGTGTTACCACTACAAAATCCTTCATCCCTCTTGCAGCGCCATACATCATCTCACCCATTGCCGACGCATTGGCATCATTGGTCAGGGTCACTTTATACCCCATGGCTTCGCTCATCATTTTAGCCATTGGTATCACTCCCTTCCAGCGCAGGTTGGCGGCATCCACTATCTCTCCTGTGTAATAATTACCGTTAGGCGCCCCTACCCCTATACCGCTGATGTTATCCACGACCGCACGTTTCCTGAACTTAGCTACCTCCTGCTCCATATCAGCTATGTATGCGTCCAATGTTTCGTAGTCTGTGGTGCGAAGTCCCGATTGCAGCAGTATCTCTCCCCTCCTGTCTACCAACCCCAGCGATGTATTGGTACCTCCTATATCTATACCTATGGCAAATGGTTTCATACTATCAATTTCTTACACCTGAAAAATACGGATATTGCTGTATATTGTTTCTGCAAACATCACACAATGCAACAAGGCAATAAAAACTCATACGCAACCTCACTGTTCCTGGTCGGTTGCCTGTTCTTTATATTCGGTTTCATCACCTGGCTCAATGGTTCGCTGATACCATTCCTCAAAGTAGCCTGTNNAATTCACAGTCATACCTGGTGGCCACGGCATTCTTTGCCTCTTACTTCGTTATGGCATTGCCCTCATCCATGATACTGCGCAAAACGGGTTTCAAAAAAGGCATGAGCCTCGGCCTGCTGATTATGGCGATTGGTGCTGCTATATTTATTCCTGCAGCTACTGAGCGGAGCTATACCTACTTTCTTATAGGTTTGTTTACACAAGGCCTGGGCCTCACTATACTGCAAACAGCAACTAATCCATACGTAACCATACTGGGCCCCGAAGAAAGCGCGGCTCAACGTATCAGCATCATGGGTATTGCCAACAAGGTCGCGGGTGCTATCGGCAGCATACTCATGGCAGGATTGTTATTGAAAGGCATACTGGAGATACAGAAGCAGGTAGAAACAGTAACTGATGCTGCTAATAAAACCGTACTGCTGGATGAACTGGCGGCGCGCATTATCAACCCCTACATTGCCATAGCCATTGCACTTANNCCCCTGCCTGAAGTAAATGATGAAGAAGAAAACCCCGATGTTGACACCTCGGGCAAAACATCCATCTGGCAGCACACATATCTGTTCCTCGGTGTACTGGGTATATTCTTTTATGTGGGTGCAGAGGTAATTGCCGGCGACTCCATTATAGCATACGGCACATCTATGGGTATCAGCGAAGATGAGGCTAAGTTTTTTACCAGCTATACACTGGCTGGCATGCTGGCAGGCTACCTGCTGGGCATCATACTTACACCCAAATTCATATCGCAGGAAACTATGCTGAAGACATGTGCTGTGCTGGGCATAGTGCTTACAGCCTGTGTTATGTTGACTACGGGCAGAACATCCATCTACTGCCTGGCAGCATTAGGTATTGCCAATGCCATTATGTGGCCTGNNATATGGCCTATGTCATTGAAAGGCCTGGGCAAATTAACGAAAACAGGTTCGGCATTACTCATTATGGGTATCATCGGCGGTGCGCTCATACCTCCACTATTCGGCTGGTTAATAGACAGCATGGGCAGCCAAACGTCAGCTTATATCATCCTCATACCCTGCTACCTGTATATACTGTACTTCGCCGTTAGTGGACATAAGGTGGGGTATCGGGGAAAGTAAAAACAGATATCGGCAGAAAAATAGAAATGGTAAAATTTATTATTGCATTCATTATACTCTTCGTTGAAACCGAAGATATTGCCTCAGCCCAGAATCATTTTAAATTCAATAAACAAGAGTTTAATCGACTTGATTCCAATGGCAATAAAGTAGGGATATGGATTCCGGGGTATAAGGATGACTATTTTAGCAAACACGATATTGTTGTAAGCGAATATTCAGTTGATAGTATCAGCGGAACAAGCAATTTAACACGCTTAATGACCTTCAGGAAAGGTAAGATTGCGTCTGACAATTTCTTTATAGAGGGAAAACTAAAGTCTGCTAATGAGTACGTCCGACGAAAGCTGTATAGAACATATTCATACTCATTACAAACTGAACCTGACAGTTCAAAATCGCGCAGATATGTCTTGAATGGTACTGTGCATTTATATAACAAGAGTGGAAAATTGGCATTATCAGCATACTATGAACAGGGGATTTTCAAGCACGTCATTTTTCACTCAAATAAGCGAGTGCTAAAAAGGTTTTTGAACAAGGACCAGGATAACCTAAATATATTTATTGACACAATGTTATAAATCCCCCAATGTGGTCGGCATTCTCACCGCACTACCACTTGTCATGGCGGGNNTCACGCTGTACCCGGCTCAATAGGAATACGAAGGCGAAATAGTATTTTTATGTGATGCAGAAATACGCTGTGTATATAATGGCAAGCCCTAATAATAATGTCTTGTATATAGGTGTAACCAACAACCTGGAACGTCGTGTATGGGAGCATAAAAACAAAGAAGGTGCTGCATTCACTACAAAATACAACTGTGTTAAACTTGTCTATTACGAAGACTTTGATGNNATGATATATCAGATGCAATAACCCGCGAGAAAAACCTGAAAAACTGGAAACGTTCATGGAAAGATGACCTTATTCATGCTAATAATCCCACATTGAGAGATTTGTCCGTAGAGTGGTAGAAGCAGCCCGTGAGATAGCGGGTCTGGGCCCGCCATGACAAAAAAGGGCTAAAAACACATTACCCATCTTGTTGACGTTATCACTGCATCACCAATTAACCTACATTTGCACACCAACACGCAAGATGCATTACAAAATTTTCATTTTCCTGGTAAGTCTCACAGCTATTTATGGATGTAATAACTGCGGAAGCAGTATGCAGGAGCTAAAAACGCATCCACTCTCTTGTGTTGTTGACAGTGTATTCAATAACCCTGAAGACAGGCATTACCCAACCGTGCTCCTGTCATGCAATGGTAGTTATGGCAAACTATATCTCACTGAGTTCGAGTTCCCGCACCTGTATAATTATAGCTCTGTGGGTGACAAGCTGGTTAAAGATAGCCTGAGCCTTGAGTTCAGTTTAATCAAAAAAGACACCCTCATAACTTTCCATCCCATCTGCGATGGTAAAGAAGTAAACTAACTGATCAAGCTGAAATCATTGTGGTTGCACCACANNATGTGAGGACCCAACATGACAATGAAAGGAACAACTTACTGCGTCGGCAATACCCTTTCGTTCCACTTCTTGATAAAGCGAACGAGTTTATTCATCAGCCATCTGCCGCCCAGCAACAACACTATCAGGGCCAGTACTATCAGCCACAGCAACACATCGTTGGCGGCGTAGCCCCTTACCAGGAATATATATGCCATATACCTTAGTTTTAGATAATAAATATACGAAAAACATCAGGGTATCGTGCGTACCAGGGCAATAGAAGTCCCCAGTCCGTCCCAGGTAGGGTTCTTCAATTCGGCAGCACGTTTACCGTTAGAGAAGTGCATATACCCTCCTGCAAAACGAATGGCCATATTATCATTGAAATACCAGTCAGCACCCAGGTTAGAGGTAAAAGTGAAATTGATCATTTTGTCGGGGTACTGTGGCAGCATGAATATGATTCCACCTTTAGTTTCGCCGAATATCGTCAGCCTTTTGCCTGTATAGAAAAGCAAACGTGTAACAGGGCGGATACTTAAGCCTGCTGAACTATAATTAGCAGATGTAAATTTGAACACATTCACTTCGCCGCCAAAGGCAAACCAAGTGCGTATTTTATATTCACGGGCAAAATCGAGCGTGAGCAGGTAAGAGTTATCATATTCCAGTTCGTGATACATACCTACACCTGTAATAACAGTTTTCTGCTTTACCGGCGGAAAAAACTGTGCTTTGCCCGGCGCAAGCCAAACAATAAACAGAAGCGTCAAGGTTACCCGTTGCAGCATATATGTATAACGCTGCTGTGCTGTCAATTGTTGTACATCACAGGTTACCAAACCAGCGCTGGAAATATTCTCCGACTAAGGGAAGAGGTTTCTGTTGGCCATTGATGGCGTTGATAAGGCCTATCAGCCAAAAGACAAACAAGATGACACCTAATATGCCGCCCGCTCCCCACATCATACCCGCCATAAAGGACCTGTTAAGCAGGGTGATGACAAAACCACAGATGTATAAACCAAGGGATTGCCGCAAATGAAAAGCCCCCAAAGCATCCTTCTGTTTGGGATAAATAAACAGGTAAGATATCAACCAACCTATAAATGTTATATATGCAACTACTGCTACTGTTTTAGGAGATGTTTGGTCAGGCATACTGAACAGTTTTAGTTCATATAAAATTAAATATAATTATACAGATTGCACATCATTGCCTGGTGAGAGATATCAGTCCTGCAAATTTCATTTTATGCCCGGCAGGCTATATATTTGCGTGAAATATTTACAACGATGTCCCAAAAGTTAAAGCCGACAGCAAAACAAAAGCAGATATTCATCATACACGCCATCGTGTTCTTCGCAGTTACCGCTCTTACATGGATGATATATGACAAAGGTGTTGAGGGTTGGGCATATCCCTGGCCGGCATGGACAACCGCTGCATGGGGCTTATCGCTGATAGGCCACTGGTGCGCTGTGTACCTGAGCTACGAAGACCGTGGCCACGAAGATTATAAGCGCCAGGAAGTAAATGGTTAATAAGTGAACTTTCTTATACAAAACCCCTTGCTCTGCTGCAGGGGGTTTTTATTTTTACGATACAACCTACAATATGGACTCTCAGAAATATAAACTGCTGCAGGAAGAGTATGAAAGCCTGAAAGACGAAAGGGCCAGGCTGGACATGCTGGTGCTAATGGCATTGGAGATGCGCAATACCGATATTGACGAAGCGGCTGCAATGGCTGATGAAATAATAGAACGCTCGGCTAAGATTGGCTATGCCAAAGGTCAGGGCAGGGGGCATAACCTCAAGGGTTCTTGCTACGGCCTGCAGGGCGACTATGACGAGGGACTGGGAGAACTAAACAAGGCTTACACTATAGCCCGGCAGATAAAAGACAAGCGGCTGGAGGCCCGCGTGCTCAACAACTTCGGGAACGTGTACCGTGAAACCGGCGACCTGGCGCGCGCATTGAACTATTTTGAAGAAGCACTGGCGATAAATGAGGACCTGGGAGATGAGGTGGCCGGTTCGGTAAACCTGACCAGTATAGCCCAACTGTTGTACGACCTGAATGACTTTGACAGCGCACTGGACTATGCACTGCGCTGTATGCCCATATTTGAAAAGGCACACGATACCAACCGTGTTACTACTATCTACAATGTACTGGGCAATATCTACTTCAAGCGGGAGGAATACGAGGAGGCGCGCAGCTATTTTGAGAAGAACCTGGGCAATGCGGAGCGGGGTTCATCGGCATACCTGATAGCCCTGAGTGGTATGGGCAAGGTATACTATCGTATGGGTGACTTTATTAACGCCCGCAAATGCCTGGAAGACGCGCTACGGGATGCCATAGAGCAGGACAACGGCGAAGTGCAGATAATATGCAACTATTACCTGGGGCGTATGCAAATGGACGAGGGCGATTTCAGGCAGGCACTCACCTATCTCAACTTTGCATTCGAAATGGCGGAAGACTATACCCGCAAGCATGATGTGATGAGCCTGCATGAAACCTTGTCTGTCCTGTACGACAAGATGGGCAATATACCCAGTGCTTTTTATCATCTCAAAGCATACGAACAACTGAAGGAAGAAATCTTCCAGCAAACTACACTGAACAAACTGCGTAACCTGCAAATAAGACAAAAGGTACAACTGACGCAGAAAGAAAAGGAAGTGGCGGAAAGGACGGCCCAACTCAAGCAGCAGTTTATGGCGAACATGAGTCATGAGATACGCACTCCCATGAATANNATCAACGACATTCTCGACCTGTCAAAAATAGAGGCAGGCAAGATTGTGATTGAGCAAACTGATTTTGTGATGACCGAACTGATCGGAAGCATCAAAGATATCATGCTCTTCAAAGCGGAAGAAAAAGGGCTGGACTTTCGGGTGTCGGTAGACGAACAAATACCTATCAGGCTTACCGGCGACCCCACACGTATCAACCAGGTATTGATTAACCTGGCGGGCAACGCAATTAAGTTTACTGAAAGCGGGCATGTATCGCTGGACGTGAAACTGGAAAAAAGTGAGGGCAAAAAGTATTGGATACGTTTTGACGTGGCGGATACTGGCATTGGTATATCACCCGATTATGTGGAGAAGATATTTGAAAGCTTTACCCAGGCCGGTACAGATATCGCACGTAAGTTTGGCGGTACCGGGCTTGGATTGACTATTTCCAAACAGCTGGTGAACCTGATGCAGGGCGAAATAACAGTGAGAAGTGAATTAGGTAAAGGCACGCAATTCTCAGTAAGGCTGCCGCTGGAAGAAGCGGAAAACCAAATGCCTGTAGAAGAAACACCTATAATAGATGATAGCAAGAGGGAACAACTTTCCAGGATAAAGCTATTGCTGGCTGAAGACAACGAGTTCAACCGCATGGTGGCTGAAGACACCTTGAAAGAACTGTTACCCGGCATTTACATTGATGTAGCTGTCAACGGCAGGGAGGCTGTGGAGAAAGTGGCTTCCGGGAGGTATGATATAGTGCTGATGGATATACAAATGCCTGTGATGGATGGTGTAGAAGCGACTCAAACTATTCGCACTACCCTGCCTGCACCCGCCAAAGATATACGCATCATAGCCATGACTGCGAATGTATTGCAGGAGGATGTTAAGAAGTACTTTGACACAGGTATGAATGCCTATATATCCAAGCCCTTCCAGGCTGACGAACTGTTGCTGAAAATGGCTACGGTAATGGAAAATGGAGTTGCGGGGCATACGCAGCCGGTAGCACAGGCCACACAGCCAGGTCAACCCGTGACGNNTAACGGATATGCAATTCCTGAAACAGTTTACCGGCGGCAACCAGGAGAAGATGGATAAATATAAAAGTATGTTCCTCGAAAACGGGCCTCGCCTTTTGAACAATATTGACGACGGACTGAAGAATAACGACTACGGTGTTATTAAAATTGCCGCACACTCTATGAAGCCACAACTGTCTTACATGGGGGTAAAAGAAGAAGTAAGCCACATCTTCCTGATAGAACAAACAGCCGGCGAACAGGCCCACTTTGAGCGCCTGCCTGCTATGGTTGAACAGCTTAAAAGGGTATGTGCCAAGGCTTTTGAAGAGTTGAGAGGATAAATAGGGAAACGGACGGATTTTCAGCACTTTATTTCACACCCAACTTTGGGGTTTTAAATATTTTTTCTATTTTTCTACGAAATTGAACTCCTGAAATTATGGCAACTAACAACAATCGGTACATTTTCCTGGTAGATGACGAACCGATTCAGAACGAAATGTTGAAAGATTACATCTCAGAACGTTTTCTTTACGACATCAAGATATTTGACAATGGGGAGGAAGCATTGGCCAATATGCACCTCCATCCTGAAATAGTAGTGCTGGATTACCACCTCAGCGCACACAAGCCCAATGCACAAAACGGCGTAGAAATTCTCAAGAGAATAAAGGAAAGCTACCCTGAAACACAGGTTATCATGCTCTCGGGCCAAGACACCCTGCAGGTGGCAGTAGATAGCATGAAGTACGGCGCTTACGACTATATTGTAAAAGGTGAAACCGCCTTCTCGCGTACGGAAAACGCCCTGAACAATGTGAGTGAGTTGCACAAGATGAAGGTGATTAACAACAGCTATAAAAAGACCATCATATTCCTGACTGTTGTAATAGGCCTGATAATATTACTGGCATTATACCTGAACTTCTTTACCAACGCATTCTCCCATACGTCCAACGTAGCGTTCATTCAATAATAATGTTATTCTAAATTATATCCCGGCAGCAGATGTTTAGTAGATTTGCTGCCGGACAATTTTTTATATAGACGATGCAATTAGCCCAGAGACTGAACAGAGTAACTGAACCGCAGACCATCAAAATGGCCAAACTTGGCCGCGAACTGAGGGCAAAAGGTATAGACGTGATAGACCTCAGCCTGGGAGAGCCCGACTTCGTCACCCCACTACATATACGCGCCTCGGCGGGCCATGCTATGGATGAAGGCTATACTAAGTACACTCCTGTAGTAGGCTATCCTGAGTTGCGCGAGGCTATCAGCCAAAAGCTGAAAAGGGATAACCACCTTGACTATCCCGCTGACCAGGTAATTGTATCAACAGGAGCAAAACAGTCATTGGCAAACGCTATTCTCAGTATTGTAGACCCGGGCGATGAGGTGTTGATACCCAGNNCTGTTTATATTTTCATCTCCATGCAACCCCACCGGCAGCGTATATACTAAAGAAGAACTGGCCGGACTGGCAGAAGTATTCAAACGTTACCCAAATTGCGCTATCATCAGCGATGAGATATACGAGTATATCAACTACTCAGGCCATCACGAAAGTATTGCACAGTTTACAGAATTGAAAGACCGTGTTATTATCGTCAACGGTATGTCCAAAGGCTTTGCCATGACAGGCTGGAGGCTGGGTTATATGGCCGGCCCCAAAGACGTTGTGCAGGCTTGTGAAAAACTACAGGGCCAGTTTACATCCGGCACAAACTCCATTACACAACGTGCCGCTATATCCGCTTTGCTGGATGACATGGGGCCAACACAGGAAATGGTTAAAGCATTCCGTACCAGGCGCGATTTCATGTATTCATCACTGCAAGAGATACCCGGTTTCAGGCTGAACAACCCGCAGGGCGCATTTTATGTATTCCCCGATATCAGTTCCTTATTCGGCAAAAGTGATGGCGAAACAACCATCAACAATGACGAGGACTTCNNTTGGCAACAACAGCTGCATCCGTATGTCGTTTGCAACTTCGATGGATAAACTTGAGGAAGCTGTAAAAAGAATAAAAACAGCCGTATCCCTGCTTAGGTGACCTAATTTGCGGAGGCGGCGTTTACAAGACCTTCCATTGTACTCAATTCGGTCAGTACATTAATGTACATAGAATCCATTTCCTCAGGGTGGCTGCTATACCAGCGCAGGCTGTTACTGAATTCATCCAGGCTGACACCGTGATGATTTAATACTGATTTGTAGTACAATGCGAGTGAATCTTTATTCTTATTTGCAGACATACCGGTACTATCAAAAACTACTGAACTATAAGCCTCTGCCAGGTATATATCAGTCATTATATCCGTCATCTTTTGCCGAGAGACATGTTTTACATCATTTTCAACACAGGCAGACACCAGGCAAGTAAACAATATAATAATCGGGAATAACGTCCTGGTCATTTATTTAAGCTATTGTATTTCTGAGCATTTGGAACATCTATCTGCCCAATCATTGTGATGTATAAACTGCGATTTGCTTCCGGCTGCTGGGCTATGACACTGGCAAACTCGTCGCTTTTGGCATTGAAGAAAAACTGTAATAGTATGGAACCAGGATTCTCCTTCTGCAACTGGCTGAGTGTATTAATACTGTTAAGTATGGTCTTTTGAGATTCAGCCGGGTCTTTATACATATTGTCCAGCGCATCACGGTGCATAGAGTACCATACCGAGCGCAGCGCCTGGAAACGTGGATTTAGTACCTGGTCAACTATCCAGTAACGATTATGATTGCCCTCTACAGCTTTCCAACCCGAAATTGTCTTGCCCTGCTCAGGTGCGTTATTCACAATATTCTGTGCTTTCTTGAAGTATTCCTGCCCACCCTTTGGGGAGAAGCTCTCGTANNCAGCCGGCAGGTTAGATACGTAAGCATTGTTACCCACTACCCTGTTGTCGTTAAACTCCAATGGCTGGAACTGATTATAACTGAACTGCAATTCCTTATCAACATGTTTTACCATCTGCGTGGTATAGCTGGTATTGTACACCGGGCGCGATGATTGAATGGTCAACGTTGCTGCAAAGCCGTTCTGTACGCCCGGCAAGGTCTGTGTTACGTTTATCAGGATGTTGCAATTGACTTTTTCCTGGGGGGTGNNTCTCCATACTTCGGAACACCTCTTTATCTTGCCCCTGGCCCTGTATACCTTCAGACATTACCTTAACGGTACAGTTAAGCTCTTGCGCTGATGATATATCGGCGAAAGCAAACAATACAGGTATAAGTAATATTTTAAAAAGTCTTTTCAACATAGTTAGTCTCAGTTATAACCTGTACGATAGCCTTTGCTACCTCTCCCTTTGCCATCAATGGCAACTCCTTCTTCCCATTTCGTGTCAGTAATGTCACTTTATTCGTATCGTGGGCAAAACCTGCACCTTCATCCTGCAAGGAATTGAGCACAATCATGTCTGCGTTTTTACCCTCCAGTTTCTTCATCGCATTGGCTTCTTCATTGTCAGTTTCCAAGGCAAAACCCACCAGGTATTGCCCGGGCTTCTTATGCCCGCCCAGTTCCGCCAGTATATCCTTTGTTTTTTCCAGTTGTATATCTAACGTGTTATCCTGCTTTTTTATTTTCACGCCTGACACATTAGCGGGTTTGTAATCGGCTACGGCGGCAGACATAATGGCTATATCTACCATAGGGAACACCTCGACACATGCATCATACATCTGCCCGGCACTTTCCACTCTCTTTACCTCAATGCCCGGGTGCTTTATTTCTAATGCTGAAGGACCCAGCACCAGTGTGACCAACACGCCGGAGGCTGCCAGTTCTTCGGCTATGGCTACACCCATTTTGCCGCTGCTGAAGTTGCCTATAAAACGCACGGGATCAATACGTTCGTAGGTAGGGCCAGCTGTCACCAATGCCTTTTTGCCTGATAATACTGTTCTTTTATTGTTACTCAGAAAGCTTGCCGTAAAGTCTACAATATCAGCGGGTTCTGCCATTCTACCTTCGCCTACCAATCCACTTGCCAGTTCACCATAGCCAACCGGTATAAAAATGTTGCCAACCGACTTCAATTGTGAAATATTGCGTTTTGTTGCAGGATGGTGCCACATATCTTCATCCATAGCCGGGGCTATAAGTACAGGGCAGACTGCAGACAGGTATACTGCGCACACAAGGTTGTCGCAGAGGCCGTTGGCCAGTTTGGCAAGTGTATTGGCACTACAAGGGGCAATCAGCATCACATCGGCCCAGCGGCCCATTTCCACATGATTGTTCCACTGTGTGCCATCGCTGACGCTGGTATGCACCGGATGTTTTGATACTGTTTCCAGCGACAGCGGGCTGACAAAGGAGGCAGCAGCATGCGTAATTAGCACGCGCACATCAGCCCCTGCCCTCACCAGTTGGCGAACCAGTTCCGGGGTTTTGTATGCGGCTATGCTGCCTGTTACCGCTAATATTATCTTTTTTCCCACTAACTGCATATATAGTTGGCTTTCAGCCCATGCAAGGTACGGTTTTTCACAGAGTAAATTCGCTTGTTATTACTCTTCAAATGTGCATGGTTTGTTAAACCTATATCTAAAAAGTGAGCATTGCCCCAATTAACCAATTTATGTACTATTAGCTTATCATCTAATTTGGTAAATTTGCACCCTAAAATATTTAAATGGCCACTATTTATTTCGATAACGCTGCTACTACCGCCCTCGACCCCGAGGTACTGGAAGCTATGATGCCCTTCCTGACATCTAAGTTCGGCAACCCCTCGTCCGTGTATTCATACGGCAGGGAAACAAAGCTGGGTATAGAAACAGCGCGAAAATCGGTGGCCAAGCTGCTGGGCTGCACTCCCGGTGAGATATTCTTCACCTCCGGCGGTACGGAGAGCAGCAATATGGCTATCAACTGCGCCGTGCGCGACCTGGGCTGCAAGCATATCATTACCTCGCCCATAGAGCACCACGCCACACTATACACTGCCGAGTATATGGACAAGATGGGACTGGCGAAACTGAGCATGGTAAACGTGCTCCCCAACGGACATATAGACCTTGCCCACCTGGAGCAACTGATGGCCAACAACAACGAAAAGACACTGGTGACCCTGATGCACGCCAACAACGAGATAGGCAACTTGCTGGATGTAAAGACTGTAGGCGACCTCTGCGAAAAATNNATTGCGATATGGTACAGACTATAGGCCACTACCCCCTCAACCTCAAAGACCTTAAAGTACATTTCGCCAGTTCTGCCGGGCATAAGTTCCACGGACCAAAAGGTGTAGGCGTATTATACATTAACGACTCAGTGAAAATTAAGCCGATGATATACGGCGGCTCGCAGGAGCGCAATATGCGCGCAGGCACCGAAAACCTGTACGGTATCATTGGTTATGCCAAGGCGCTGGAAAAAGCTTTGTCCCGCTACGAGCAGGACAGCACTTATGTAAGAGGCCTGAAATCGTACATGGCGGAGCAGTTGAAGGCCAACTTCCCCGGCATACGATTTAACGGAGATTGTGATGGCGAATGCCTGTACACTGTACTCAACGTTGCATTCCCTAAAACGGATAAAACGGATATGCTGCTCTTCAACCTGGATATGGCGGGTATATGCGTAAGTGGGGGCAGTGCATGCAGCAGCGGTGCCAGTTCTGTAAGCCATGTTATCAAAACACTGTACGGTGCCGATGGCGAAAACCTGGTGCCTATACGTTTCTCATTCAGCCACGGCAACACCCGCGAAGAAGTGGACTTCGTTATTGCCAAGCTGAAAGAACTGGTATAATTAATATACAATCATTGCAATATCTGTAGTGTTGCAATATCTTAGCCCTGCACCTCATGACAGCCAACAGTTATATTACTCGTTTGCGCGCTCACTGGTTTACACCGGTGAACAACAGTCCTTTGATAGTGTTTCGCATACTCTTTGGCGCTATCATGCTCATGGAGTTTGGCAAATCTATCGCCCGTGGCTGGGTAGATGAAGTGTATATCCGTGCACCCTTCAGGTTTACCTTTATCGGTTTTGAATTCCTGCAACACATGAACGGGGAAAAGATGTACTGGTATTTTGGTGCGGGTTGCCTGGTATCAGTCATGGTGGCGCTGGGGTTGTTCTACAGGTACTCCTCCTTTCTGCTGGCTGTATTGTGGACGGGGGTGTACTTCTNNCCACTTTTTTCTGATGGTCATCATCTGCTGGATGATGTTCCTGGTACCGGCCCACAGGCGTGCGTCGCTTGATGTAAAGCTGGGACTTGTAAAACCAACCAATGAATGTTACAGGTGGTGTATACAGCTGTTCATTATACAGATAGCCATTGTATATACCTACGCCGCCATAGCTAAGCTATACCCCGACTGGCTAAATGCTATGCCTGCTAAAATATGGTTCGCCAATAAGCAGAAGCACCACTATTTCGGTTACTTATTCCAACAAGAATGGTTTGCCTATTTCGTATCGTACAGTGGTATAGTATTCGATTTCCTGATTGTACCAATGTTGTTATGGAGGAGGACAAGGGTATTGGCAGTGATAGCTATGCTCATATTCCACCAGTTCAATAAGCTAACCTTTGGCATTGGTGTGTTCCCTTACCTGGCCATGAGCCTGAATGTCTTTTTCTTTCCGGGCAAAACCTTTGACAATACTGTGGGTATTGAGACAAAGCCATTCCCCTATCCCGTCTGGACGGTAATTCAGCAGAGAAACATTACTATTCTTTTCTGCCTATTTATCATCTGGCAGGTACTCACCCCTTTCAGGCACCATTTATACAAAGGTGATGTGGTGTGGACAGAAGAGGGCCACCGTATGGCATGGCGCATGATGCTGCGGAGCAAAAAAGGAGATGCGGTGTTCACGGTAAAAGATAAAAACTCAGACAGCACCTGGGCGGTGTATCCTGAAGACCACATGCTGCGCTACCAGGCAAGGAATGTAGCTACCAAGCCGGATTTCATCTGGCAGTTTGCCCGCCGCCTGAAGCATAAGTATAAACGAGAAGGTTATGACGTGGCAGTGTATGTACAAAGCATGTGCTCGGTCAACGGCAGGCCAAAAAGATTGCTGATAGACCCTAATGTAGATATAGCGGCGGCTGAATGGAAACACTTTAGTCACAACGAATGGGTACTAACAGAATACAAATAACATCATTAGATTTAGATTATGAGCTTCATCAGTAAAATAAAAAATGCCATACCTGAAAACATCAGGCCGTTTATCCTCAGGGCGGCCATACTCATCGTTGTATGGGAACTGCTGTACAACTTTGTGCTGAAGCCATCGGGTATACCTGACGACCAGCTCACACGCATCGTACAGGTAGGCGCTATGAAACTCTTGTCCTTATTTTATACCGATATAGGCGAAGACGGGAACATTATTGTACTCAACGGCTCAAAGGCTGTAAGTATAGCCCGTCAGTGCAACGGGTTAGAATTAATAGTTCTGTACCTTGGTTTTATCATCTGCCTGCCCTCTAACCCCAAACGCATGTTGCTATTCGGGGTGGTAGGAACATTAATTATTTACATACTCAATATTATCCGTACGGCAATCCTTGCAGTGATGTATGACATCAATCATTCCATGACCGACTTTGCACATCACTATGTATTTAAGATTATCATTTATGCCGTAGTATTTTTGGGGTGGGTATTATACATGAAAAAACCAAAACAACATGAAGCAGCAAAATAAGTTCTGGCTGGCATTGGCGTTGATAACAATCGTTTGTTTTCTTGACTACCAACTGTTTACTGAAGGATATGCTGTACGTAGGTTGTCACCCACCATAAGGCAAGCAGGACATTTCGCCGTATTGTTAACGGTTATTCCCATCGGCTGGTGGGCCTGGAAACAACATCCCATGCAATGGTTGAAAAAGCTGTGGTTATATGCGTATGGTATTGCTTTGGCTTTCATTGTGTTAGTGGGACTTCTCAAAACGCAGACAGAATTACTTACAGAAGATTTCCTGGACTGGGTTACAACAGTGAGGTATTCCTTTACCAGTCCGCTGCCACACCTACTGGTATATATGCTTTCGCTTATAGCACTACAAAAAAGCAGTAATACACAATAAACCCTGTTTTGTGGATATCTTACAAATTATTCATATTACATTCCGTATGCATAATATGTATATTTGCTAAAGAGGATGAATAAGAGAGACAGAAAAACGTACATATGAGGAATATTTTTATCNNACTGCCGGATGGTGTAGCAAAGTGGAATGCCACAATTTATACCAGCTATGGGTATGGCGATGACGACGATAACAACTACAACAATTATAATAACGACGACGACAACAGTAATTACAATAATGATGATGACAATAGCAACTACAACAATAACGACGACAACTATAGTAGCGATGACGATGATGATAGCAGCGAAATACCTCTTGATGGAGGCTTAAGCTTCCTGGCGGCGGCCGGCGCTGGCTTAGGCATCAAGAAGTTACGGGACAGCCGTGCAAAAAGGAAAACAGAAAAGACTGACGAATAATAATAACAGCACCTTATGAAACGGCGCTTACAGCGTCGTTCCTTTTTATATCCTCCTTGGTTATATTTGTATAAACGGACGATATGCAGCGAATAAAGCTTTTGATACAGAAACTGGCGGACACAGCAAATAATGAGCAGGACAAAGCTTTGATAGACATTGACCTGATGCTGGACTATACCAGGGTATTGTATGCCGACCTGCTGGAAATACGCAAGAACAAAATACTTACAGAGCAGGCAGACATAGTATCATCAACAGGTGATNNCAAGCATTGGTATTAATGACAAATACCTGTATATAAGTGAGCTATTCGGCGATGACAAGGCTGAATATGACCATGCCATAAAACAGCTGAATACATACAGCACCCTGCAACTGGCTATGCAGTATACTGATGATGAATTGTGCGTGAAATATGGTTGGGATAAAGAAAACCCCACAGTACAGTCTTTTTACAACCTGCTCAACAGTTCATTTCCTTCTATGTAGGCTAGTATCTTATCGGTTGCGCCCGTGTTGCTTGTTACATATTTTCGTGCAGATATACAGGCTGCATTGTAGCCTATTCGATCCTCCTGCCATTGAATCACTTGTTGGTACATACCGTCAGCATCGGCAACAACATATGCAGCACCCTCATCCTGCAGGTCTTTAGCTTCTTTGAATTTGTGGTATATAGGCCCATGAAACACCGGCTTGCCATGTACTGCTGCTTCCAGGATATTATGTATACCACTCTTATTAAACCCACCGCCTACATAGGTAATATCTGCGTACTNNGTATCCGCTGGTCGTAGTAGTCCTGCTCTATCCTCGACCACAAAACGGCCTCTCCCGCGTACTGGTCCTTCAATTGCCTCATATGGCTGACATCCGTTTCATGTGGCACAATGATAATCTTCCAGTCTGGAGATAACTTATCTATCACCTGTTTGAGTAACATTTCATCGTCTTTCCAGGTGCTGCCGGCAACTATTATTTTATATCCTTCACAAAAGCTTTGCACGGCCTCTATAGCTTCTGCATTCGATACTACAGCAGCTACCCTGTCAAAACGCGTATCACCACTGATACTTACTTTCTCTACACCTATTCTGTTCAGTAGCTGAACAGAGGTAGTATCCTGAACGAATATGTGAGTGAAGGCATGTAGCATACGTCTGTGCAACCAACCATACCATTTGAAGAAGAGTTGTTCTTTCCTGAAAATTGCAGATTGCAGAATAGTCGGGATATTCTTGCTGGCCAAACGCATCAACAGAAAGTACCACAGTTCATATTTGACAAACACCGCTAATGACGGGTTAAGAAACTGTACGAATCTTGCTGCGTTATATGCACTGTCCAAAGGCAGGTAAAATACATAGTCTGCTCCCGGGTAGTCTTTGCGAATTTCGTAGCCTGATGGAGAGAAAAATGTTAGGATAATAGCATGTCCGGTGTATTTTGTCTTTAGGGATTCCAATACAGGCCGTCCCTGTTCAAACTCACCCAGTGAAGCACAATGCATCCAGATACGTGGACGCTTTTCATCTACCAGGGCATAGCGTATTGAATTCAACAACCCCTTGCGCCCACGCACAAACAGCCTTGCTTTGTTATTGAACAAAGATGCCACCCTGATAGCCAGTGCGTAAAATCTTATGGCAAGCCAGTATAAAATTACCGACATAAATTATTCAAAGAAGAACTCTTCAGACTTGCGTTTGAAGATGGGTATATACCACCCTGCCCTGATACCATATAATAAATCGAATCGGGCCTCATTGCCCGGCTTGCGCACATCGTACAACCAATCCCTACGCCCCTCTGTAAAACCAGCCGTAACATTTAACCCTATATGGAAGTTGAGAAAATTATTATTGGCAAAATGGGTGTACCCGATATATTGCTCGAGCACCCATCCGTTGGCAAGCCTGTCATAGCCTTTTTTATAATCGCCCTGTAACGATGGCACTGAATTTTCCCTGTCGCGTATAAACACTTTGTGTTCCATAAACCCAACAGTTGTCATTGCCAAAATACCGTTGTCACTATTCTTTTTTACAATGTTAAATATTCTTCCGCCCTGCAGACCCACCATATAACCGCGCTGATAAAAATTAACCGTGACACGCTCACCCGTGTTGCTGATGAATGTACCATACTTATCAACAATGTTGCCGAGCAATGAATCTTCGCGCAGGTTGTTTCCAAACATGTAATCAAACTTAGGGCCGAACACCCAATTAGATTTTGTTTTATACAACACCTGTGCCCCTACCCTCCAACTGGTACCATAACGTTTGGCCATATCAGCGCCCGGAAAATCAACACCGGCATTAAACCCCAGGATGAAACCCTTTCTTGATGGCTGCTTCTCCAGCCCGAAAAGGCTATTTTGGGCATTAGTATGTATTGACGCAAAGAAAAAAAGCAGGATAAGTATGCTCCGCATATGTATAAGTAACATTTCAACAGTGAAGATAAGGCAAATACGCCTTATGCAATTGTTATTACCGTCATAAAACCCACATAATCTATATAGTAATGTTTTGACGAATGAAGCCTAAAACGTAGGTTTGCAGCCGTTAAAAAAGTACTATGCACAAACTGCAAATGGTTGACCTGAAACGTCAATACCAGAAGATAAAGCCGGAAGTAGACACCGCTATACAAAGAGTTATTGACAACACTGCCTTTATAGCAGGCGAAGATGTAAAATTGTTTGCAAGCGAACTTGCTGCCTACCTGGGCGTAAAACACGTAATCCCTTGTGCGAACGGTACCGATGCATTGCAGATAGCATTGATGGCGCTTGACCTGAAACCAGGCGATGAAGTGATAACTCCGTCATTTACATACATAGCTACGGTGGAGGTAATGGCCCTGCTCAGGCTGCAACCTGTTTTCATAGATGTAGACCCGGATACGTTTACAGTAAACATGGACGAAGTAAGGAAAGCCATCACACCTAAAACCAAGGCAATAGTGCCTGTACACCTGTACGGGCAAACTGCGCATATGGAACCTCTGCTGGCTATTTCCAAGGAGTTCAATATACCTTTAATAGAAGATACCGCACAGGCAATTGGCGGACACTATACATTCGCTGATGGCAGCACTGCCAAGACCGGTACAATGGGAACAATAGGCACTACTTCATTCTTCCCTTCTAAAAACCTGGGTTGCTATGGTGATGGTGGTGCGATATTTACCAACGATGATGCACTGGCAGAAAAACTGCAAATGATAGCCAACCATGGCCAGAAAGTGCGCTACTACCACGAGATGGTAGGCTGCAACAGCAGGCTGGACACCATACAGGCAGCAATACTAAGAGTGAAGCTGCCGCACCTGGACGAGTATTGCGATGCCCGCAGGGCTGCTGCCGACTACTACGACAATGCATTTGCAGGCCATCCAAACATCACCACACCATTCCGCGCTTCATACAGCCATCATGTATTCCATCAATACACCATCAAACTGAAAGATGTAAACAGGAACGACGTAGTAGCTGNNCCCAGCCACAAGCAGAATATGCTGAAAGATTTTGGCGGCGCCAAATTCCAACTACCGGTTACTGACTTCTTGCAGGAATGTGTCATCTCTTTACCCATACATACAGAACTGACGACTGAAGAACTGGAATTCATTTCAAAGAACTTTATAGAAGTAGTAGAACAACTGCGCAAATAATGAACGTAATAAAGACACCACTGGAAGGACTGCTGATACTGGAACCCCGCATCTTCAACGATGACAGGGGTTACTTTTTCGAAAGCTTCAATGCCCAAACCTTTAAAACGGCAACAGGGCTGGATATCGACTTTGTACAGGACAACCAGGCCAGGTCTACTATCAATGTATTGCGCGGACTACACTATCAGAACGCACCACATGCACAAACCAAACTGATACGAGCACTGGAAGGCGCTATATGGGATGTGGTGGTAGACCTACGCAAAGACAGCCCTACTTATGGCCGCTGGTATGGTGTAGAACTTTCTGCGGAAAACAAAAGGCAGTTTTTGGTGCCCAGGGGATTCGCTCATGGTTATTCTGTGCTGACCGAATCCGCCGAAGTCTTTTACAAGTGCGACGACTTTTATAGCAAGCAGGACGAGGGCGGNNAGCTGAATAACAGCCTGCAGGTCGTCAATCTTTTTACCGGTTACACGTATGGTATCATCCTGTATGGCGGGCTGAACTTTGGAGCCGCTGTCTTTAATAAGCTTCACTATCTTCTTAGCCATTTCGCGGTCAATACCGTTTTTCACAGGCAAGGTCTTACGGATGTATTTGCCTGAGGCAGAATGAGTTTTCGACCTGTCGAAGCTATTGGCCTCCAAGCCCTGGCGCATAGCTTTGGTGATAATGATATCCTCCACCTGGTTCAGCTGCATTTCATTTTCCACCTCCAGGTTGATGACCATATCCTTCTTATTGAGCTCCATCTCAATATGAGAGCCTTTGAAGTCGTAACGGGTAGAGATTTCCTTTTGAGCAACATTGATGGCATTGTCCAATGTTTGCAGGTCAACTTTGCTAACTATATCGAAAGACGGCATAATACAACTATTTACCAGGCCATACAGCCTGTCAGTGAAGGTTAAAAGTACTACAAAGTTACAGCAGGAGCAAGTGTTACTGTTTCAGCAGCTTATATGTCTCAGTACGACCATCGTTATCAGCCACCTGCAATNNCCTGCGCATACCCTGCCTGTTATGTCATATAGCGTGTAGGTACTGTTTGCCTCACCCATAATCTCAACCCTATCAGTAGCGGGGTTTGGCCATATTCTCACTTTTGGCTCTGTCCTACCCACCTGTTCTATTCCTAAGGTAGTACCCAATCCATTGTAGTTGTTTTTGATAGTGGTACTGTCCATCACATAGTTGGAGATTTGAATCATGGCAACACTACCGCTGCTTTGCTCATTATTGCTGGTGTTGTTATCGTCCCTGAAAAATATGAGCATCTTTTCGGCACCGTAGATATACTGGCCGTTATTGTCGTTGAGCATGCCCAATACCTTGTCGTTATGATATACATACATATCCTTCGTGGAACCATCGCGGGTGATGGCGGCATATTCGTATTGCCCCGCCCCTATTACTGAATCAGTATTACCCAACTTGTTATACATGACCAGTTTGCCGTTCTGGTTGTAAAAGCCCGCGTCTGCGCCCAGGCTGTCAAAGTCAATAATCTTCTTGTACCCCTGTATCGTATCCAGTTTGAAGTACACCTCAATGGTATAGCTGCCTGATGCGAGAAGGTTTGTAGCAGAATCGTTGAAAATAAGCCCGCATCCTTTATCAAAACTATACGTTCCCGTGTTCGCACCCTTTAAGGTTTGCCATGTATAAGTGCCCTGGCACCAAGGCATCAGCGGGCTACCTTGGAAGATATTCTCGCTCAACCTGTTGTTGAAGTGGAAACGATATGTTTTATTCTGGGCTACGGCTGTTATAAAAAACAGTACAGCCAATGGCAGGAGTATCAGTTTCTTCATTTTGCTATTTTTTATAAAGTTAAAAAACGGCAATACCGATGTCAACCCTGATACTGAATACTTTTAATTAAAAGTTATTAATTCAGCCTACTCTCCATTTCCAGTATTTCTTCAAACAACTTATCATAACCATCTGACAATCTGCCAAGTTCGTCATTTAGTTTTTTATACGACTCATCCACCTGTCTGAACTTGTCTTTATCCGCGTAAAACTCAGGGTCGGCAAGTTGTGTTTCCAGTTTTGCCTTTTCTTCGTTCAGTTTATTGATCTGTTCCTCCAGTTTCTGAAAATCCCTTTGCTTCTTCTGGTGGTCCTTTTGCAATTGCTTCAGTTCTGAATTGNNAGTCTTTTGTGCGGCAGCGGCTTTACGTTTTTCCTTCTCCTGCTCGTACACCACCCATTCATCGTAAGTACCATTGAACTCGCGAATCAAGCCATCTTCAATTACCCATATTTTATTAGCAGTCTTACTAATAAAATACCTGTCGTGCGAAACGAGGATGAAAGTACCGTCGTATTTATTGAGAGCGTCTATCAGCATCTCCACGCTCTGCATATCCAGGTGGTTGGTAGGTTCATCGAGCATCAGGAAGTTGCCCTTCATAGCTATGGTCTTGGCCAGGGCCACCCTCGCCTTCTCTCCACCGGACAGTACCTTAATCTTCTTAAATACATCATCGCCGCTGAACAGGAAACAGCCTAACAGTTGCCTCAGTTCCAGCTCCGGCTTGCCTGTGCCGGCGCGGCTCATTTCCTCCAGTATCTCTTGCTCTACATTCAATGCCTCGACCTTGTGCTGGGCGTAGAAACTTTC